>JBKHFK010000125.1:0-5473 GCA_046540295.1 Halanaerobium sp. | reverse complement strand
TTTCATTTATTTTATCAGAATGAAGATCAGATTACAGCTTATTTAAGGATTATTCCACCCGGCATATCTTATCAGGAGGCTTCTATTGGAAGAGTTCTGGTAAGAGAGGAATTTAGAAGAAGTGGTCTTGGTTTCAAAATGATGCAGCAGGCAATTGATTTTATAAAGCAAAATTTTAATACAGAATCAATTAAGATTTCTGCTCAGGAATATATACTTGATTTGTATAAAAATCTTGGTTTTAAAGTTGTTTCAGACAGATATTTAGAAGATGAGATACCGCATTATCAAATGTTATTTAAATTGTAATCGGAGATAGTTTTTGATAGAATAAGGTGAAGAAAGAATAAGGTGAAAAGCGAATAACAATGGAGGTGCTTTTATAATTTGATAAATTTAGCAGATGCAGCAGTACTCGCAAAAGAATGGGCATTAAATGTGGGGAAGATGCAGAAAGAAAAATTGAAAAAAGAAAGTTTTAAAATTAATACTAAAAGTACACTATCTGATCTGGTAACAGAAATTGATTTATTGAGTGAAGATATACTCAGGACCAAAATTGAAAAGAACTATCCCGTGCACAATATCCTGGGAGAAGAAAGTGACTATTCAGATAAAAACAGTAAATATACCTGGGTAATTGATCCCCTTGATGGAACCAATAATTATGCAAGTAGTTATCCTATTTATTGTGTTTCTATTGCCTTAAAATATGAAGATGAAGTTGTAATGGGAGTTATTTATATTCCGGAATTAGACGAGATTTATTCTGCAATTAAAGGAAAGGGAGCTTATAAATCTGGAACCGCAATAAAAATTTCCCAAAAAACAGCTTTAAATTCTGCGTTAGTTGCCACAGGTTTTCCTTATGATAAAAAAGAATCTAAAATTGATAATCTGGCTCCTTTAAATAAAATTTTAAAGGAGATAAGAGGTCTCAGGCGTTCCGGGAGTGCTGCTTTTGATCTTCTTTCAGTAGCTGGTGGTCGGATCGATGCTTACTGGGAATTTAAACTTAAGGAATGGGACTATGCAGCTGGTGAACTCCTGGTGACAGAAGCCGGGGGAGAAGTTTATAAAAGAGAAATTGAGGGCGCCCCCCTTTTAATAGCTGGAAGTAGGGAATTAGTAGCTGAATTAAAAGAGATTATAGAAGATATTTATTTAAAAAATAAATAAGTGAGCAGGTGAGCAGTAAATGAAAATAATTAGATATCAAAAAGATGATGAAATTAAAAGAGGAATTTTAAAAGAAGAAACAATTTATGAACTTAAAGGAGATGTTTTTTCTAACTTTTCTGCAGGTCAAAAGATAGGAAAACTGGAGGAGGTTAAACTTTTAGCAGCGGTTAAGCCCCCGAATATAATTGCGATTGGTTTAAATTATAAACAGCATGCTTTGGAAACCGGGGCAGAAATACCTGAACGTCCGGTTATTTTTTTAAAAGCTACCAGCAGTATTACTGGTCCAGATTCGGAAATAATTTTACCAAAACTGGCGCCAGCTGAAGTAGATTACGAAGCAGAACTGGCAGTTGTAATTGCAAAAAAAGCTAAAAACATTGAAACTGTTGAAGTAGATGATTATATATTAGGCTACAGCTGTGCCAATGATGTTAGTGCTCGCGACTGTCAAAAGAAACTGGATAAGCAGTGGGCTCGAGGTAAATCATTTGATACCTTTTGTCCACTTGGTCCCTGGATTGAGACTGAAGTAGTTCCTGATGATTTAAAAATAAAATCAGTTTTAAATGGAGAGATTATGCAGGAGTCCAGAACCTCTGACATGATTTTTAATATAGAACAGCTGGTTAGTTATTTATCTCACAATATGACTCTGCTGCCGGGGACAGTTATTTTGACTGGAACTCCAGAAGGTGTTGGTTTTGCCAGAGAGGAAAAAGTTTTTTTAAGAGATGGAGATCAGATTAAAATTGAGATTGAGGGTATTGGAAGTCTAGAAAACACAGTTACTAAAGAAATTTAACTCTTAGGTGCATAGATTTTATGAAATACAATTTTATTTAATTTAATATCAGCTCTTTAGGGAGGTTAATTATGCAGTTTTTCAATTATAAAACATTTATTTTATTAATCCCTGTTCTCTTAGCTGTCCTCTGTTATGTAGTGCATAGTGTTATTGCATCTATTAAAAGAAAAAGGGCAGAAGAACTATTTACAAATTATCATAAAGATAGAATTATTTATTTTAGTAAGGAAGTTAATTTTTTTGGACAGAAGTCTGCCGGTAGAGCTCAACTTAGAGGAAATGGATCTTTACTTTTAACCCCGGATGAATTACATTTTTTAAGATGGATTCCCAAAAAGGATTTAATTATTCCCTTAGATGATATTGAGAATATAGAGAGGGTAAATTCTTTTCTTGGAAAAAAGAAAAAAAGCGAATTATTAAAAGTAGAATTTAATAATAACCAGGGAGAAAAAGATGCAACTGCCTGGCTTTTAGATAATATGCAGGCCTGGGAACAGGTAATAAAAGATAATCTGGAAGAATAATTTAAAATATCTGTTAGCAAAAACCGCTCCTTAAGATTAAAGGTATGAGTAACCCAATCTTAAAAGAGCGGTTTTAATTTATATATATTTAGTTTTTAAACATTCTTTAGTATCCTTTAGTACCGGGTACAAAATGGTTATTTTGTACCCGGTACTAAAGAAATAATTCACAATATTAACTTAACCTTTACTTAACAATTAGTTACATTTTATTAACAGGACGGTAATACTCCTGTAACTTTGCTGTGTCATTATAGTAGTTGCAGATGGGAAACAATAAAATATATGGAGGTTAAAATTAATGAAAAAATTTGGTAAGATTCTAGCAGTATTGTTTATTTCGGTTTTGTTTTTTAGTGGATTTGTTATGGCAGCAGAGGTGGATCATGGTGATCTGGCAGAGGAATTTGTTGATTATGATGGAGATTTAGTTGCTGATCTGCCGGCTGATGAGTCTGAATGGATAAATCCTGATACAATTATTTTTTCTTATACACCGGTAGAAGAACCTTCAGTTTATGAGAACGCCTGGTCGGACTTTTTAGATCATCTAGAGGAAGTTACCGGCAAAGAAGTTATGTTTTATGCAGTAGAAAACTATGCTTCTCAATTAGAGGCACTTAGAGCAGGCAGAATTCATATTGCCGGTGTCAATACGGGGAGTGTTCCCTTTGCTGTAAATACTGCCGGAGTTGTTCCTTTTGCTATGATGGCTCAGGAAGATGGCAGTTATGGTTATGAGATGGAAGTTATTACTCAAAAAGATAGTGATCTGGAAGACTTAGAAGATTTAGAAGGAGAAACTGTAGCTTTTGTATCTCAGACATCTAATTCTGGTTTTAAAGCACCATCTGCAATTTTAAAATCAGAAATGGGATTTGAAGCAGGAGAAGACTATGAGACAACATTTAGCGGTCGTCACGATAACTCTATTATGGGAGTTTATAATGGTGATTACGATGTAGCTGCAATTGCCAACTCTGTAATGCACAGAATGGATAATAATGGAGCAATTGATATGTCAGAGATTAAAACAATTTATAAGTCTCAGACTTTCCCGACAACTGCTTATGGTTATGTAAATAATATGCATCCGGGACTGGCTCAGAAAATTAAAGAAGCATTCTTTACTTTTGACTGGTCAGGAACAAGTTTAGCAGATGAGTTTGATGAGGAAAAGTTTATTCCAATTGATTATAAGACTTACTGGGAAGTTATCAGAACTATTGATAAGGCAAATGGAGTCGAATATGAATAGAAATTAACTGGTTTTAAAATTGATATAGATTACTTTAGTATTGCTGGGGTGGCAGAGGTGGTTTAAAAAGACCACTTTTGCTTTTAAATGGTACCGGGTATCTGGAATTTTTTTCAGGTACCCGGTACCTATATATCAAATAGAGAGGTGAAATAAATTGCTTAAAATTAAAAATTTGCATAAAGAATATCCAGGTGGAGATGTTGCACTGCGTGGAGTTAATCTGGAATTAAAAAAAGGCGAAATCACAGCTGTAATTGGTCCCTCTGGTGCCGGTAAATCAACCCTAATTCGCTGTATTAACAGATTAGTTGAAGCAAGTTCAGGAGAAATTATTCTGCAGAACCAGGATCTCAATCAGCTCAATAAAAAAGAATTGAAAATCCAGAGAAGAAAAATGGGCATGATTTTTCAGGAATATGCACTTGTAGAGAGATTAACAGTTATGGAAAACGTTCTTTCGGGAAGACTTGGTTATTTATCCTTCTGGAAAGCGTGGCTTAGAAGATTTCCGCAGCCAGATATTAATCAGGCCTATCAGCTGCTTGAAAGACTTGGTTTAAGAGATCATGTAAATAAAAGAGCAGATAAACTTTCAGGTGGTCAGAGACAGCGGGTTGGAATTGCCAGAGCTTTAATGCAGGAGCCTGATTTGCTTTTAGTTGATGAGCCGACAGCCAGCCTTGATCCAAAAACAGCGCGTCAGATTATGCGTTTAATAACAGAAATGGCTAAAGAACGAGAACTGGCTGCTCTAATTAATATTCACGATGTTTTACTGGCCCGTGAATATGTTAATCGGATAATTGGAATGAACAGTGGTGAGATTGTATTTGACGGCAGTCCGACTGAATTAAATAAAAAGACTTTAACCACAATTTATGGAGAAGAAGACTGGGATAATTTTGATGATGAAGATGAAAATGAAAAAAAGAATAATTTAGAAGAAGGAGGTAATATCATTGCTGACAAAAAGCAGCGAGAATTACACCTGGCAGCGTCCTCACCTAATTAAAAGTAAAAACAAAAGATTTATTATATATTTTTTACTGGCAGCATATTTGATTTTTACCTTTATTTCTTTAAGAATCGACCCCCAGAGAATTTTACTTGGCTTAAGCAGAAGTCAAAAATATTTTGGTGATTTTTTCAAACCGGATTTTATTTCACGCTGGGATTCAATTGTTGATGGAATAATAGAAAGTCTGACTATGACCTATATAGCAACAGTTTTTGGAACAATACTTTCTATTCCTTTTGCTTTTGGAGCGGCTGAAAATATTTCACCAAAAGCAATTTATTATTTATCACGAGCAGTGATAGTTATTTCCAGAAGCTTTCAGGAAGTCGTTATTGCTATATTTTTTGTTGTAGTTATTGGTTTTGGACCGATGGCAGGTGTTTTAACCCTGAGCTTCAGCAGTATTGGTTTTCTGGCCAAGCTGCTGGCAGAAGAAATAGAAGATATCGACTGGAGTCAGGTAGAGGCTATAAAAGCAACCGGAGCTTCCTGGCCGCAGTTGATGACATATTCTGTTTTCCCACAGATACTGCCCCGCTTCATTGGACTCGTAGTTTACAGACTGGATATTAATTTTAGAGCCTCAGCTGTAATTGGAGTAGTTGGAGCTGGAGGAATTGGAACAACTTTAAATGCAGCCTTTGACCGCTATGAATTTGATTCAGCTTCGGCAATCT
>JBKHFK010000124.1:0-5474 GCA_046540295.1 Halanaerobium sp. | reverse complement strand
CAGTATTTTCTACAAATTCGATCTGTTCTGTATCTGTATCAATAAATGCAAAATAGCTTGCTCTGCCGAAATTTTCATGTACTTCTGTTTCCATATTTCCCTCTGTAACTGCAGGTATAACTAATTTCATTTTTATAACCCCCATTTTTTGATGGTACCGGGTACCAAAGTTTTAATTTGGATCCATGTTCAACTTAAGCGGCTCTACCTGTTCATCAAAACCATGTTCTCTCTCGGCTAATTTCTTTGCAATTTTAATAAACTCCTGGGAAATCTCAGCTTCAGGTTCATCAAAAACAATTGGTTTACCGGAGTCACTGCGTCGTCTAACTTCAGAAATTAAAGGAAGCTGACCGAGCAGTTCTGTCTCCATAAAATCAGCCAGTTCCCTGCCTCCATCCTCACCAAAAATATAATCTTTATTACCACATTCCTGACATCTATAATAGGCCATGTTTTCTACCACACCAATAATTTCATGATCCATTTTATCCGCCATTGCCCCAATTCTTCCAGCTACCTTAGTTGCTGTCACCTGTGGAGTAGTTACCACTAAAGTTTCAGCATGAGGAACCTTCTGCATAATATTTAAGGGCATATCTCCAGTTCCAGGAGGAAGGTCAATCAGCATATAATCAATTTCGCCCCAGCGCACATCTTTAAAGAACTGCTCTAAAGCTCCTGCCAGGAGTGGTGCTCTCCAGATTACAGGACTATTTTCATCTACAAAAGAGCCCATCGAAATTGCTTTAATCCCTTTAACTTCCGGAGGAATAATTTCTTTTTCACTGACTGCTTTCGGCTTATCAGTCACTCCAAGAATTCTGGGGACACTAAAGCCTCTTACATCAGCATCTATAATCCCTACCTTATATCCTAACTCAGCCAGAGCTGTGGCTAAATTTACAGTAACAGTTGATTTACCAACTCCACCCTTACCACTGGCTACGGCTATAATTCCTTTATTAATCGTTCCATGTTCTAAGACAATTTTTTTATCTTTTACATCATACATTAAATAATCACCTCATTATATATTATGGTCATTTGTTCATTTAACTGTATTAAATATAACATTTTTTTTATTTCAATTCAAGTAGTCTTTTTACCTTCTTAAAAATTTTTTTGTACTTTAATTTTGATTTTTCTATTAAATAGGATAAAATATGAAATAAGGAATCTATTAATGACACATGAAAGTTGAAACCAAAAGTGAAATAATAAATTTATTTAGTAGGTGTAATAAATGAGAAAAGAAAGACTGATAACATATCAGCAGAGTTTAAATTTAAAAAACAGAATTTATATTGATGCCCGTACTAAAGAAGAATATCAGGAAGCAACTATCCCGGGCGCTTTCAATATAGAACTGCTCGACCATCAGGAAAGAAAAATTATTGGTACAATCTATAAACAGCAGAATCCTAAAAAGGCTAAATTAAAAGGAGTTGAAATAGTTTCTCCTAAAATTCCAGATTTAATAGCTGAAGTTAATGATCTGGCCCGAAAATATGATAATCTGATTATATTCTGTTCTCGTGGTGGTCTGCGAAGCAAAAGCCTGGCCGAATTTTCAGATCTGGCCGGGATCGAAGTCTACCGCCTCAAAGAAGGTTATAAGGGATATCGGCATTATATAATCGATAAACTTAATAATTACCAATTTAAGGGTGAAATAGTAGTGCTTCATGGAAATACCGGGGTTGGCAAAACTTATATTTTAAAAGAAATGGAGCAGCTGGGTGCTAATATTATTGACTTAGAAGGAATAGCAAATCACCGCGGTTCAGCTTTTGGAAGTATTGGACTCAATCAACCCTATAACCAAAAGTATTTTGATTCATTACTCTGGAAAGAACTTAAGCAAAAAGATAAATCCGGAAATTATATTTTTGTAGAAGCTGAAAGTAAAAGAGTTGGCCACTCAGTTATACCTCAATTTTTTCATCAAAAAATGAAAGCTGGTGATGATCTTTTAATTAAAGCTTCAATGAAAAAAAGGGTAGAAAACATTTATCTAGAATATATAAAAGACATAGAGAGTAATCAGCAGCAGTTTATAGAAAGAGTTTTAGAATCTCTTGAAGCAATTAAAAAATATATAATTAAGAAAGCTGGTAAAAATTACTATATTAAGCTAATTAAGCTTGCTGAAGATGCAAAGTTTAAAGAATTGACTCAAATTTTACTGGAAAAATATTATGATCCAATGTATGAACATTCCCAAAAAAAAGTTGATAATTATCTGGCCAAAATCAACGCTGAAAATATAGAGAAAGCTGCCCGCAAAATTGTTAAGCTTTATCAAATATAGTTGACTATTTTTTAGATAGGAGCTGATAAAATGTCCAAAAAAGTTGAACGCTTTCCTATTGGAGGAATTGATCTTCCCGGTCGGAAAGAATTAAATACTGATTTAAAAATTGAAGAACTGCCGCTGCCTGACCTGGTTTATTTACCTGTAAATCAGCACATTGGTAAACCTGGAGAAATCATCGTAAATAAAGATGATTATGTTAAAAGAGGTGAATGTATTGTCAAAGGACAAAAAGGAGTTTCTGCCAGTCTGCATGCCAGTGTTTCGGGAAAAGTAGTTGATATCAAGGAAATTCCTGCAGTCGGCGGAGGCAAAAGTATGGCAATTATTATTAAAAGAGATAAAACTGCTGAATTTAAAAGAGTGGATTTTTCTTTAAAAACTAAAAAGCAAAAAACTGCTGAGGAAATAAAAGAGATTGTAGAAAAATCAGGGATTATTGGTATGGGAGGAGCCGGTTTCCCAACACACATAAAATTATCTCCTCCTGCAGATAAACCCATTGACACAGTAATTATCAATGGGTCAGAGTCTGAACCTTATGTCTCAGTAGATGACAGAACCATGCAGGAAAAAACAGCTAAACTTTATCGAGGACTTGAATTGATTAAAAAAGCTGTTGGAGCAGAAAATGCTTTTATTGCCTGTGAAGACAACAAAGAAAATGCCATAAAAGCTCTAGAAAAAGAAAGTAAAAACTGGCCTGAATTGGATTTTAAAATAGTAGATTCTCTTTATCCACATGGAGCTGAAAAGAAACTGATTGAAGCCTGTTTAAATAGAGAGATCCCGGAAGGTGCTCTGCCAATGGAAGTTGGAGTTGTAGTTAATAGTGTTCAGACAGCAGTTGCAGTTGCTGAAGCTGTTGATGAAGCACAGCCAGTTGTAGATAGAATAGTTTCTGTCAGCGGTTATGGTATTAAAAATCCTAAAAACCTGATCGTTCCTCTGGGGACTCCGATTAAAGAACTAATCGATTATTGTGGAGGTTTCACTTCAAAAGACAGTGTTTTAATTATTGGAGGGACAATGACCGGATTTAAAGCGGAAAGTACAGAAATTCCAATTACTAAAACAGGTTTTGGAATTATTGTTTTATCTCAGGCCGAATACAAAGAATACGAAAATCGAGTCTGTATTCGCTGTGCTAAATGTGTTGATGCCTGTCCGGTATATATTAGTCCTGTCCGGATTACAGATTTTATCAACAGTGACTATCTTGAGGAAGCTGAAGCATTAAGCCTTGCAAGCTGTATAGAATGTGGAAGCTGTGCTTATGTCTGTCCTGCAGGTCGGCCACTATTAAGATGGTTAAGAGAAGGCAAAGCTCGCTTAAGAGAAAAAAATAATTAATGGAGGTGGCTTAAAATGAATTTAGAACTTTCTGGCCCACATATTGGTACAGATGATTCAATAGAAAAAACAATGTGGAATGTTGCTCTTGCATTGATTCCAGCAGCTGTAGCTGCTGCAATATTTTTTGGTTATTACGCTCTATTTTTAATTTTTTCAACTGCAGTGTTTTCTGTTCTACTTGAATATCCCTTTACCGGAAAATTTCCCGGTGATGGCAGTGCTTTTGTAACCGGAATGCTGCTCGGAATGAGTATTCCAGCTAACTCTCCTTTCTGGCTGCCGCTGGTAGGTGCTTTTTTTGCAATAATTATTGCTAAGCAACTTTTTGGAGGCCTGGGAAATAATATTTTTAACCCTGCTCTGGCTGGTAGAGCTGTAATCCGATTATCATTTCCGGCTCTTTTTGCAAACTGGCCTGCACCTTTTGATACTATGAGCAGTGCAACACCATTAGCTCAGAGAGCTGCTGATGGATCTTATACCTTTCTCAGCCAGAATGGACTCAGTGGTTTCTGGAATTTATTCAGTGGCAATATACCAGGAGCTATTGGAGAAACTTCAGCTCTTGCACTCTTAATTGGAGCAGCTTTTCTGTACTACAAAGGCTATATTAGCTGGAGAATACCAGGCGGTTTTATTACTGCTGTTATAGTAACTTCAGTTTTACTTGGAGTCAATCCAGTTTTAAGTGTTTTTTCAGGTGCAGTAATTTTAGGTTCATTTTTTATGGCAACAGATATGGTAAGCTCACCTTCTGCTAAAGAAGGACGAATTGCTTTTGGGGCAGGCTGTGGAATTTTAACTGTAATCATTCGTTATTTTTCCTCTTACAGTGGTGGAGTGACTTTTGCTATTTTATCAATGAATGGTCTTTCCTATCTTTTTGACCATCTGTTTGAAGGTTTTCATTTCGGCCAGTATCAGATTCGAAAAAAGAATTATAAAATCATTGGTTCTGCTCTTGTTTCAGCGCTTATAATTATTCTATTTAGTTATTTTGCAGTGGTAATCTTTTAAATAAAATAACAAATAGGAAGGAGAATGATAAATGGATAATAATTTAAGTTTAGTTAATAAAATTACTCTTCTCTGCCTGCTTCCTTTACTGGCTGGTACGGGAAATGGTGTTTTATATGCTCTTATTTTTTCCCTGACACTTAGTTTTTCCGCATTTATTATAAAAACAATTTATTTAAATAATGAAAACTTCTTCAATGAAAAATCTGGTAGAATAATTCTCTGGGGTACCGGACTGGGGCTTGCTTATTTTCTCTCTCAAATTTTACCTCAGATATTTGAAAATCAAAAAGAATATTTTAATTATTATTTTATTTTAATTGGGGCAACACCAATGCTTTATGCTGAACTAAAGAATAAAAATTGGAAGAATTTCATAATAAATCATACTCTATTTTTAGATTTAATGCTTGCAGTTTCTATTTTACGGGAATTACTGGGCCAGGGAAGTATTTTAAACTATCAACTGTTTATTAATCCTCCTCTTTCTATTGCAGATAAAGCAGCCGGAGCCTTTTTAATTCTTGCTACTGTAGCTTTTATCTATGATTTTTTAATTCAAAAACTTAATTTAGAAAAGAAAATAAATAAAGCTGAAATAGAAAGTGAGGTAAAATCATGAGAGAAATGATATTTTTATTCTGGGATCAGTTATTAAAAAATAATACAGTCTTAATTTCTTTTACAGCAGTACTCCTGATCATAGTAGAAACACCAAAACTAAAAAAATCTTTTAAAGCTGGGTTAATTATAACCGGGGCAATGGCTTTCAGTGCCCTCTCTG
>JBKHFK010000123.1:0-5532 GCA_046540295.1 Halanaerobium sp. | reverse complement strand
TTATTGAAAAATAGTTATAATTATGGTACAATAAACTGCAAACTGATAATTGAGGATTAAATTGATTTAAGGAGGGTTATTTATATGGCCGGACATTCTAAATGGGCTAATATTAAGCATAAAAAGCAAAAAGAAGATAAGAGAAGAGGTAAATTATTTTCAAAATTAAGTAGAAAAATAGCTGTAGCTGCCCGAGAAGGTGGCGGAGATCCAGAGATGAATGCTGATCTTAGAATGGCTATTCAAAAAGCTAAAGATAATAATATGCCTAATGACAACATTGAAAGAGCAATTAAACGTGGCACAGGTAACTTAGAGGGGATGACCTACGAATCTTTTGTTTATGAAGGTTATGGCCCGGGGGGAGTAGCTCTATATCTCGATATTATGACTGATAATCGGAATAGAACTGCATCAGAAGTGCGCCACATTTTAGATAAAAATGGAGGCAACTTAGGATCTAATGGCTGTGTTGCCTGGATGTTTCAGCGCAAAGGTGAACTTGTTATTGATCTTAATGAATTTGAGGTCGAAGAAGAAGAGCTGTTACTGGAAGCTTTAGAGGCAGGAGCAGAAGATTTAGATTATGGAGAAGAAGAAGCAGTAATTTATACTGATCCATCTAATTATGAATCTGCAAGAGAAGCTTTAGAAGAAGCCGGTTATGAATTTGAATCAGCTGATTTGGCAATGGTTCCTGATAATGAAGTTACTCTAGATAAAAGTGATGCTAAAAAGATGTTGAGATTAATGGATCAATTAGAAGACCATGATGATATTCAGGATGTATATTCTAATTTTGAAATTCCGGAAGATATCAGAGCTGAAATTGAAGCTGATGAAGATTAGTCAGATTTAATCTGATTTTAATCCACCTGTTATAGAATAAATTTAGATTTTAATAAGGGCACTGTAAAGCAGTGTCTTTATTTTTTTGTTTTAATATCTTTTCTGACTGTGATATAATTAATTCAAACATTAGTTTGAACGGGGTGTGAATTTTGCGAATTTTAGGTGTCGATCCCGGTTTAGCCACTATTGGCTATGCTGTGGTGGATAAAAAAACAAATCATTTTGATGTCATAGAATATGGAATAATCAAAACTTCAGCAGATAAAGAGGATACAGAGAGACTGAAGATTATTCATCATAATATTGAAGAACTAATAAAAGAATTTAGACCACAGGAAATGGCTGTAGAGGAACTGTTTTTTAATAAAAATGTTAAAACAGCAATCGCAGTCGGGCAGGCAAGAGGTGTTATTTTGCTGGCTGGGTCACAGTCAGGTTTAAAAGTAGCAGAATATACTCCACTGCAGATTAAACAGGCTGTAGTGGGCTATGGTCGGGCAGATAAAAATCAGGTTCAGCAGATGGTTAAATCTTTATTAAATCTGGCTGAGTTACCAAAACCGGATGATGCTGCTGATGCTTTAGCTGTTTCTATCTGTCACGGCCATGTTTTTAGTGCTCATTCTGGATGGGAGGAAAGACTATGATTGGCTATTTAGAAGGTGAAGTGGTTTATAAGGAAACTGGAAAAATGATTTTAGAAATTAATGGTGTGGGATATGAATTAGAATTAGCAGGATTCAAAAAGCAGCCATTAGTTGGTGAGGAAATAGAAGTTTATACTTATACTTATGTTAGGGAAGATGCTCTAAAATTATTTGCCTTTCCTGAAAGAAGTGCCAAAGAATTATTTGAAATTTTAATTACTGTTAATGGCATCGGTCCCAGTGCCGGTTTAAATATTATAAATACTATGCCTGCAGATAGATTTATTTCTGCTATTATGCAGAAAAATGAACATACATTAAAAGAAATTTCTGGTATAGGTCCTAAAACTGCCCAGAGGCTTATTTTAGAGCTGCAGAGTAAACTTGAGGATTTTGCTCCCCTGCAGAACGTTAAGGCTTCTGATGCTGGAACAGAGCGGATTGATGAGGATAGACAGGATGTAGTTGATGCTCTGACTGCTCTGGGTTATAAAATATCAGAAATTAATAAAGCCTTAAGAGAAGTTGAATTCAAAGAGCAGCAAAATGTTTCAGAAAAGATAAGATTGGTTTTAAGTCATCTTGGTAAGGAGAGATAATAATGGAAAATGGAAGAAGAATTGTTTCTCCCAAAAAGAAAAAAAGTGACAGTCATCAAACTGAGAATCCAATTGATAATTCAGCTGATAATTCAGTTGACAAAGGACTGCGGCCTTTAACTTTAAAAGAATATATAGGCCAGTCTAAGTCAAAAGAGAAACTAAAGATATTTATTCAGGCTGCCAGGGACCGTAAAGAAGCGCTTGACCATGTAATGCTCTATGGTCCTCCAGGTCTTGGGAAAACTACTCTGGCCAATATTATTGCCAATGAGCTGAATGTTAATATTCATCAGACATCAGGCCCGGCAATTGAAAGGCCGGGAGATCTGGCTTCAATTTTAACAAATCTGCAGCCGAGTGATGTGCTTTTTATTGATGAAATTCATCGTTTAAATAAAATGGTCGAGGAAGTATTATATCCGGCGATGGAGGACTACTGTCTGGATATAATTATTGGTAAGGGGCCGAGTGCGCGTTCTGTGAGGCTTGATCTTGCTCCATTCACCCTGGTGGGAGCTACTACTAAAGCAGGAAGACTAAGT
Organism: Halanaerobium sp.; assembly: GCA_046540295.1. Taxonomy (GTDB): domain Bacteria; phylum Bacillota; class Halanaerobiia; order Halanaerobiales; family Halanaerobiaceae; genus Halanaerobium. The sequence continues at coordinate 2,889 of JBKHFK010000123.1, read as the reverse complement.
TCACCCTTAAGAGATAGATTTGGGGTAATTAATAGATTGGAATTTTATGATCAAAATGAGCTGCAGGAAATAGTCAGCAGATCAGCAGATATTTTGGATGTAGATATTGTAGAACACGGAGCGCTTGAGATAGCACGTCGTTCTCGGGGAACCCCCAGAATAGCTAACCGCCTCTTAAAAAGAGTAAGAGATTTTGCAGAAGTTAAAGCAGATGGTATAATTAACAGGGAAGTTGTGGATGCTGCTTTAAAACTGCTCGAAATTGATGAGCTGGGTCTGGATAGAATTGATCATAAATTATTGAAAACAATTATGATTAAGTTCAGTGGCGGCCCGGTTGGATTAAACACACTGGCAGCTGCCATCAGTGAAGAAACAGAAACTATAGAAGATGTTTATGAACCCTACCTTCTGCAGCTTGGATTCTTAGAAAGAACCCCCAGAGGTAGAACTGCCACAGTAAAGGCCTATCAGCATCTTAATATTGAACATAATACTGATTAAGTTATAGTAAAGCTAAATGATTTTGGAGGTAATTTTTAGATGAAAGTAGAAGAGTTTGATTATCATCTCCCAGAAGAGTTAATTGCGCAAAAACCTCTTCCCAAAAGAGATGAGTCAAGATTAATGGTTTTAAATCCTGCGGAAAAAAAGATTGAAGAAAATACTTTTAAAAATTTGAAAAAATATCTTGAACCCGGTGATATGATTATTATGAATAATAGTAGGGTAATTCCCGCCAGGTTATATGGTGCAAAAATTCCAACCGGAACAGAGATTGAACTATTATTATTAAATGAATTAAAAGAAGGCCGCTGGGAAGTACTGGTTAGGCCCGGCCGGAGAGCTAAAAAGGGTGTTAAGATTAATTTTGAAAATATTTTAGAAGCAGAGGTTGTAGAATACACAGATTTTGGCGGCAGGATAGTAGAATTTAGCTAGGATGAGACACAATTTGATTTTGAAGAAGTTTTAAATAAGCTGGGAGAAATGCCGCTGCCGCCCTATATTAATGAAAAGTTGGATGATCCAGAGCGTTATCAGACTGTATACAGTGAAAAAAGGGGGTCAGCAGCAGCTCCAACAGCCGGCCTTCATTTTACAGATTGCTTATTAGAAGAACTGCAGCAGTATGGAATAATTCTTGATTATATAACTCTCCATGTTGGTCTTGGAACATTTAGACCGGTTAAAAGCGAAGAAATTGAAGATCATGAAATGCACGAAGAATATGCAGAGATTTCTGCCGAAACAGTAGAAAAGATAAAAAAGGTAAAAGCTAATGGTAATAAAGTTGTCGCAGTTGGAACAACGGTTACCAGAACTTTAGAATCTGCCGCTCAAAATGGAGAGTTGAGTGAATATCAGGGATGGACAGATATATTTATATATCCTGGATATGAATTTAAAGTTATTGATTCTTTAATTACTAATTTTCATCTCCCTAAATCAACTTTATTAATGCTGGTTTCAGCTCTGGCCGGTAAAGAGTTTATTTTAAAGGCCTACAGGAGAGCTGTAGAGAATGAATTTAGATTCTTTAGTCTGGGAGATGCAATGCTGATTTTAAACAGGAAGGAAGATTAGTTTGTTTGATTTTAAATTACTTAAAGAAAATAAGCATTCACAGGCCAGACTGGGTGAGATAACTACAGATCATGGTAAAATCGAAACACCAATTTTTATGCCTGTAGGAACTCAGGCAACTGTTAAGGCAATGTCATCCAGGGAATTAAAGGAAATTGGTTCACAGATCATACTTGGAAACACCTATCATTTATATTTAAGACCGGGTGATGATTTAATCGCAAGAGCGGGCGGTCTGCATCAATTTATGAACTGGGATCGTCCAATTTTGACTGATAGTGGTGGTTTTCAGGTTTTTTCTCTGGCTAATTTAAGAGAAATAGAAGAAGAAGGTGTCTATTTTCAATCACATCTGGATGGTTCAAAACATTTCATCTCACCAGAAAAATCAATTCAGATTCAGAAAAATCTGGCTTCTGATATAGTTATGGCTTTTGATGAATGTCCTCCTTATCCAGCAGAAAGAGAGTATGTTGAAAACTCTTTAAATAGAACCTTACGCTGGGCTGAAAGATGTAAAGAAGAGATGGCAGGTGCAGATGGACAGGCATTATTTGGAATTATTCAGGGCGGAGTTTATCCTGAACTAAGAAGGCAGAGTGTAGAAGAAACAATAAAATTTGATTTTCCCGGCTATTCCATCGGTGGTTTAAGTGTTGGAGAGCCAAAAGATGAAATGTATAAAATGCTTGACCAGACAACTCCTCTGATGCCCAGGGATAAACCACGGTATTTAATGGGGGTTGGGACTCCTGAAGATTTAATTGAAGGTATATATCACGGGATTGATATGTTTGACTGTGTAATGCCGACTCGAATTGCTCGTCACGGACAAATTTTTACCCATCAGGGTCGAAAAACAATCAGAAATGCAACCTATAAAGAAGATTTTTCTCCTCTTGATTCTGAATGCGACTGCCATGTCTGTCAGAATTACAGTCGTGGTTATGTAAGGCATCTGCTCAAGCGAAATGAAATACTTGGGGTTAGGTTAACAACCTATCACAACTTATATTTTATGCTGAAGCTTTCAGAAGAAATTAGAGAAGCTATTGCTAATGATAGCTTTATTAATTTTAGAGAAGAATTTTATAATAAATATGAATTAAAATAAAATATTTTAATTCTTTTGGAAATAATATTTCGCTTTTAGCAGGAATATTATAATTATTGTTGAATTAGTTATGAGAGAAAAAAATTAATTAGGAGAGGATAGTTAATGGAATATTTATATGCAATTTTACCTTGGGTCTTAATTTTTGGTATTTTTTGGTTCTTTTTAATCAGACCTCAACAAAAACA
>JBKHFK010000122.1:0-5577 GCA_046540295.1 Halanaerobium sp. | reverse complement strand
CTGGCAGAAAAAAAGCATGGAGCAACTACAGTTGCTGGGACAATGATTGCAGCTGATCTTGCCGGGATAAAAGTATTTGTTACCGGTGGAGTCGGAGGAGTTCATCGGGGAGCAGAAAAAAGTTTTGATGTTTCAGCAGATTTAGAGGAATTAAAAAAGACCTCGGTTGCCGTAATCGCTGCTGGGGCAAAGTCGATTCTGGATCTGGGCTTAACACTGGAGAAGCTGGAGACCTTTGGAGTGCCGGTACTCGGCTATCAGACTGAAGAACTACCTGCTTTTTACAGCCGCCACAGCGGGTTTGAAGTTGATTATAAACTGCAAAGTCCGGAACACACTGCTGATATCTTAAAAGCAAAGTGGGATATAGGTCTGGAAGGTGGAGTTTTAATTGCCAACCCAGTACCGGAGGCTGACGAAATTGAGTATACTGTGATTAACGAAAAAATTGAGCAGGCTCTGACAGAAGCTGAAGAAAAAGGAATTAGAGGTAAGAAGTTAACTCCATTTCTGCTTGATAGAATTAAAGAAATCAGCGATGGTAAAAGTTTGAAAACAAATATTTCTCTGGTTAGAAATAATGCAGTAGTTGGAGCTAAAATAGCGGCAGCTTTTGCAGCTTTAGACTAATAAAGATAATTTTTATTAATCCATAACAAAGTCACTGCTGGAGTGGTAACTTTATTTTTTTGTAATCAAATTGACAGTTAAAGAATTAAATAAAATGATAAAATATCTTTAAAAGATCAATAATTAATAATTATTCTTGATTGATATACTTAATTTATTGTGATAATATTAATTAAAAGATACTAAAGATGTCATAAACAGGAAGTGAAAAGATGCGGAATTATATTATAAAAAGATTACTGCTTTTGATTCCAATAATTTTTATTGTAGCTGTAATTGCTTTTTTTATAACGAATTTAATGCCCGGGGATCCGGTTAGGGTTATCCTGGGAAATATGGCAACAGAGGCTGAAGTAGCCAGACTGGAAGAAAACCTGGGTTTAAATCAGCCATTAATTATCAGATTTTTTAGATGGCTGGCCAGTATAATTAAAGGAGATTTCGGAGATTCACTTTATTTAAATGCACCTGTATCAAAAATTCTGCTGCAGCGTCTGCGCCCGACCTTTTTAATTGCTCTAACGGCAGAAATGTTGGGGGTTACTGCAGGTCTGCTGCTCGGAATTCTGGCTGCTGTCAAGCACAGAAAATTTTTAGATCAATTTTCAATATCACTTTCACTTTTAGGGATTTCTATTCCCAGTTTCTGGCTGGCTTTAATGCTGATGTATGTTTTTTCAGTAAAGCTGGGCTGGTTTCCAGTAAGTGGCTATGAGCCCATTACTGAGGCCGGTTTTGGAACTCTACGTTATATTATTTTACCGGCGGTGACCCTTGCTTTTATGCAGGCAGGTTTGATAGCCAGGATGACCAGAAGTGCAATGCTTGAAACTCTGAATCAGGATTATATCAGAACAGCAAAAAGTAAGGGTTTATCGATTAAAACTATTGTTTTTAAGCATGCTTTAAAAAATTCTATGCTGCCAGTGATTACTGTAATTGGGCATAATTTTGCAGTATTACTGGGGGGGACCTGGATAGTAGAGACTATTTTTGTAATACCCGGTACAGGTTTTATGGCAATCAATGCGATTATGCGCCGCGATGTCCCGGTTATTCAGGCTTCAATTATTTTTGTAGCAGTGATTTATGTAATTTTAAATTTATTTGTGGATTTAAGTTATGCATTTTTAAACCCAAAAATTCGCTATAATTAAGGGGTAATAAATTGCTATTTTTAAAAAAATATAAAAAGTATAAACATCCATATATTACAACTTCAATAATAATTTTAATTATTTTAGCTTTTTTGAGTCTATTTGCGCCTGTGCTCACAGACTTTAATCCTGTGCGCAATGATGCCCGCAACCGACTGCAGCCGCCATCCAGAAAACATCTGCTGGGTACCGATCAGTTTGGGCGTGATGTTTTTACCCGTATTCTTTATGGTATTCGAACTTCAATGCAGGTCGGGCTGGCAGTTGTTATTTTAACAGTTATTTTTGGAGGAATCGTTGGGGCTGCTGCAGGATTTTATCCTCAAATTGATAAAGTAGTTATGCGGATTCTGGATGCTATGATGGCTTTTCCCGGGATAATCATTGCAATTTCACTGGCTGCTATCTGGGGAGCCGGTAAATTGAATATTATTTTAGCATTATCTTTTGCATATTTTCCAAAGATGGCAAGAATAGTTCGCAGTGCAGTAATTTCAATCAAAGATATGGATTATGTAGATTCAGCTCGAGCAGCGGGAGCAAAAGATTCAAGAATTATTTTTAATTATATTCTTAAAAATTCGGCATCTCCAATCATGGTTCAGGCTACATTTAGCTTTGCTTTAGCTATTCTGGATGAGGCGGCACTCAGTTTTTTGGGGGTTGGTATTATGCCACCTGCTCCAAGTTTAGGAGCTATGGTTACAGATGCCAGGACATATATGGTAGTTGCACCCTGGATGATTTTAGCTCCGGGAATAATGATTATACTTGCTGTCCTCTCCCTAAATTTACTGGGAGATGGCTTGCGTGATCTACTGGATCCGCATTTAAAGAACACATTCAAAAAATAGAGAGGTGGAAAAATGAGAAAAAAAACAAGGATTGCTGTAGTTATTTTGCTGGTATTATTTTTTTCACTGTATTTAAGTTTTAATGTTCTGGCTCAGGATGAAAATGAAGATCGTTATGGTGGCACATTAAATGCAGCCTTTCAGATGTCTGTATCCCATTTAGATAGTGATAATTCAACCGATTCTTTGATAACAGCGATGATGAACCATGTTTATGAAGGCTTATTTGAGTTTGATGAAAACCTTAATTTAACTCCCCATCTTGCCGAAAGCTATGAGGTAGGCGAAGATGGTTTGATTTATGAGGTTAAGCTAAGAGAAAATGTAAAGATGCATAATGGTCAGACTATGGATGCTGATGATGTAATTGCATCCTTTAGAAGGTGGCTTGAACTAAATAATGGTGGTCAGCTGGTGGAGCCATATTTTGATCAGGTAGAAAAAGTCGATAAATTTAATATCCGTTTTAAATTTGAAGAGGCTTATGCTCCTTTTTTAAACATCCTTGCTTCACCGGTTTCCAATCAGAAGTTTGTAGTTAGAGCCGAAGAAGTTATAGATGAGTTTGGTTCTGATGTTATTGACCGCCATGTTGGTACAGGTCCCTATCAGTATGAAGAATGGGTCCCGGATCAAAAACTGGTATTGACTCGATTCGAAGATTATAGTCCCAGCTCACGGGAAGCTTCATTTTTTGCCGGTGAGAGGATTCCTTATTTAGATGAGATTGTCTTTAACTTTATTCCTGACGCTCAGGTTAGAGTCTCCGGAGTTCAGACCGGACAGTTTCATTTTGCAGAGGAAGTGCCCAGAGATCAGGCTCAGAACTTTGAAACTGATCAGAATATAGAAAATGTAATTATTTATCCGGATCGAATGTCAATGCTGATCTATAATACTGCCGAAGCTCCTTTTGATAATAAATATGCCCGTCAGGCTATTGCTTATGCTCTTGATTTTGAAGAATTAGGATATGCGATGATTGGGGATTCTCAGTTCTGGCGTCTGGAATCTGCCCTGCACGAAGAAGGAAATCCCTGGCATGTAGATGATGCCGGCGAGGATATCTATGGAGTTCATGATCCAGATAAAGCAAAAGAGCTTCTTGATCAGGCTGGCTACGATGGAGAACCGCTGGTTATTTTAAGTGGTCAGGATAATGAAATGGAAAGGCAGGGAGCAGTTGCCATTCAGGATCAGCTGGAAGAAATTGGAATTGAGGTAGAGCTGCAGTTATTTGACCGACCGACTGTAGTAGAAAGAAGAGCTGAAAAAGAAGGCTGGCATATTCATCTATCTCCCTTTATAAAAATAGTTCCTGATCCTCAGATTCACCAGGGCTGGACCGGTACCAATAAATGGATCAGCAACTGGGATAGTGAAGAATCAAGAGAAATGGATCAAATCTTTGACGAACTTCTGCGTGAGGTTGACCAGGAAGCAAGATATGAAATTATGGAAAAAATGCAGGCTGAACTCTGGGACTCTGTTCCATACTTTAACATTTTAGATTACAGTCGTCTGCATATCAAACGTGCTGAACTAAAAGATTTTGAGGGCAGCTGGCAGCCATTTTTCTGGAATTCTTATTTAGAATAAAACTTCGGAAACTTAGGTACCGATTACTTGTAAATTATTGGAAAAATAAAATCTAAAAATAAAAGCAGCAGTCAGAGTCTAAGTAAAGTACTCTGAACTGCTGCTTTTTATAATTATTTGGCAAATAATAGATGGGTAAAGAAGATGCACCTTATTCTGCTTTCGGAATTTTATAATCAATTTTGGTAAAGAAATTACCCAGGATTATTGAACTGATAATTACCAGCGGCAGTGAAACACCAATTCGAATTGCAGTAAACTTAATTCCTAAAATTGAGGCTTCCATAATACTCATTGGAATCATTACCAGTGAAGCTGCAGTTACATAGGTAAAGATGGAAGAATAATTTGCTCCCTTATGGTAGAGTGTATTTGCCACCGGAAAGGCAACAAAGGTTCCTCCGACTGTAGTAGCTGCCAGCAAAATTGCATAGATATATTTTTTGAAGCCAGATGTATGTCCAAAATTATTTTCAATACTTTTTCTGCTGACCCAGACATCAAATAAACCAATCAGTATAAAAGCTGGTGGTAGAATAGAAATCATATCACGGGCAAAAATCATAAAGTTAGAGCCGATTCTTTCTCCCAGATCAAAATTCCAAAAGTAGGAAGCTCCAATAAAAGACACAAAAATTGTAAAAATAATATAATTTAATTTATTAGTTTTTTTCTTTTTATCAGCCATTAGATTAACACCTCTCCGTATAAAATTCCTGTAACAAGAGCGATAATACCGGCAATTATAAATCCAGCAACATTGCGCCAGATTGTTGCTTTAATTCCAAAGTATTCTTTTTCTACCGGGTAAGTAGCAATTCCAACCAGCATTAAAGTAGTAATAAAAGCAGCAACAACCATATAATTAACTCCTCTGGATACTAAAATTCCTGCCAGTGGATAGGCAATAAAACCTGGCATCATCGTGATTGACCCAATAATCAAACCCATGATCAGGCCAACAAAAGGAGCCTGACCTCCCAGATAATTGATAATAAAACGGTCTGAGATTAATAAAATAAAAGATAAAATAATCAATAATTTTAAATAGGTTCCCAGAATTTTTGAAAACTTTTTCCAGCCAATTTTTAAACCTTTAATTGTTTTTTCTCGATCTGCAAAAAATGAAATCAATACTGCAATACCTGCAATATAATAAAGTGTGTACATTTATTTCCCTCCTTGATAATACCCTTATGGGGTATCTTTATATTCATCATATGTTTAAAATAATTAAAAATAAGTTAAGTGGCTAACAATTTTTAAATTATATCGCAAAAATTAAATATTTTTTTAAAAGTATAAAAAAATCGCAAAGAAGTTTGTTTATTTTCAAC
>JBKHFK010000121.1:0-5586 GCA_046540295.1 Halanaerobium sp. | reverse complement strand
AAAGAAGCAGCAGCTGGTGGAGTTGATGTAATTCAGCTGCGGGAGAAAAATTTATCTCTGCGGGAAAAATTTCAGCTGGGACAGCAGATTAAAAAAATCTGCAGCAGGCACAATATAAGCTTTATAGTCAACGATCGGGTTGATCTGGCATTAGCTTTAGATGCAGATGGGGTTCACCTGGGGCAGAGCGACCTGCCTCTGCGATCTGCCCGCAAAATTTTAGGGCCGGATAAAATTATTGGCCTTTCTGCCTGGCAGAACCAGGAAATCTCAGCTGCTGAGGCTGATGGTGCTGATTACCTGGGAGTGGGAGCTATTTTTAAAACCAGTTCCAAAAAGCTGAACTCAGCCAAAAATGGAATTGGTCTGCAGAGGCTGACTGAGATTAGAAAAAAGACTGAACTGCCGCTGATTGCCATTGGAGGACTGCATAAAAATAATGCGGCTCAGGTAATCAAAAGTGGAGCTGACTGTATCTCAGTCATTACTGCTATAACCAGGGCACAAAATATAAACAGTGAAACGGCTGAATTTAAAAATATTATAAAAAGAGCAAAAACAAAAAGGAGGGCAGTAAATTGTCAGCAGAAAATGATAAACTTAGAGCAGAAATGGTTCAAAAGTGGAAGCAAATAAAAAATATAATTAAAGCAGAAAAACCTCTGATTCATCATATTACCAATAATGTAACTGTTAATGACTGTGCTAATATTACATTAAACTGGGGAGCTCTGCCGGTGATGGCCCCGGCAGCAGAAGAATCAGCTCAGATGGTGGAAAACGCCTCAGCTTTAGTTTTAAATCTGGGCACAATTTCTTCCCGACAGCTGGAATCGATGCTCAAAGCAGGAAAAAAGGCAAATCAACTTGGGATTCCCATAGTCTTTGATCCTGTTGGGGTAGGGGCCACTGATTTTAGAACAGAAGACGCACAAAAATTAATAACTGAGCTTGATTTTGCAGTGATTAAAGGCAATCAGGGAGAAGTGTCTGTTTTAGCAGGCCAAAGCGCTGAGGTAAAAGGAGTCGAATCAATAGGTAATTATGCAGAAATTGACTTAATAGCTGAAAAACTAGCAAGAGATTTAAATACAATTATAGTTGTAAGTTCTAAAGTTGATATAATCTCTAATGGTAAAATAACAAAAAAAATTGACAGAGGCAGTTCATTAATGGCAGAAGTTGTGGGTACAGGCTGTATGCTTGGATCTACACTTGGAGTTTTTGCAGCTGCAGCCGGGTCTTCTAATTTTTCAAAGATTGATGTCTTGGAGCCTGCGGTTTATTATTATTCGATAGCTGCTGAAAGATCAGCCAAAAAAGAGAAGACACCGGCAAAATTCAAAAGGGAATTTTTGGATAATATTTATTTACTTTAAGCTAAAAATTAGAGTTGGTATTTAAAGTTTGCAGGCAATTTTAAAAGGAGGAAAATAAAATGGAAATTAAAGATAAATTTTTAAATAATAATCAGAAATTTAATCAGGGTGCAGAAGATTTCGAAATCTGGTTTAAGAATAATAGAAACCTTTTTATGACAGAGTTGAATGCTTTAAAAAAAATGGTAACTGATCCAGAAAATTGTATAAGTATAGGTGTTGGAAATGGACTTCTAGCAGAAAAAATAGGTATTAAAAAAGGTGTAGAGCCTTCTCATGGTATGGCAGAACTGGCCAGAAAAAAGGGAATTGAAGTTATTGAAGGTAGAGCAGAAGCAGTTCCGTTAGAAACTGCAAGCACAAAACAGGTTCTGTTGGGCACAATATTAGCTTATGTTGATGATAAAAGAAAAGCAGTTAAAGAGGCTTATAGAATATTAGAAAAAGGCGGAGAAGTAATAATTTCTATACTTCCTGCTGAATCTTCTTTTGCTCTGCTCTACAGGCTTGTTTCAATTGAAGGCTATTATTTAAATAATATCTCACCTGAGTATCCTTATCCAATTGAATTTCTTGAAGATACAGACTGGATTTCTACTGAAGATCTGATAGCAATTATGGAAGAGACAGGTTTTAAAAATTTAGAATTTTTACAGACCCTTACTAAACACCCTAAATATGCGAATGAAGCAGTAGAAGAAGCAGTACAGGGATACAAAAAAGGTGATTATGTAGTTGTTAAGGGTGTAAAATAAATTGAGTTTTCAAGAAATCATTGAAGATACTAAAAACAACTAGAAAAAAGTAATTGAACATCCATTTGTTAAAGAAATCTTCAGTGGTGATCTAGATGAAGATATTTTTAAATTTTACCTGAAACAGGATTATTACTACTTAAATCAGTCAATGCGAAATATGGCAGTTTTAATATCTAAACTTGATGATGTTCAGGCAAAACAAAAGTTAATTGGTGTTTTAAACAGCGAAGCAAATGTTGAATTTGCTGAATACGAAAAGCTGCTTGACTTTTATAAAATTGATAGGGCTGAGTATAAAAATTTTAGACTTAGTTATGCTAATATTTCGTATTCCAATTATTTGCTTGCAGTGAGCTCTCAAAATTCTTTTGCAGAAGGCTTAGCTGCTCTAATTCCCTGTTATTGGATTTATTTAAAAATGACTGAATATCATTCTGATCACTTAAAAGAAAATGAAAATGAAATCTATATAAATTGGGCAGCTGTTTTCAAAAGCAGTGAATACAGAAAATTGGTTGAAGATTTAATTATTCTTTTAGAATCTGAACTGGATGAAGAAAATTTTGAACTGCTCAAAAATCAATTCAATAATTCAATTAAATTTGAATATCAGTTTTTTGATGATGTATATCAAAAAAAGTTATGGGAAATTTAAAGAAAGAATAATTACTTAAACCTGATATAAATAATAATATATAAATAAGCAAATATTAAAATTATAGCTTATATATTTAAGCCAGCCTGAGATTGGGGTTGGCTTTTTTTCATTTAATCATAAGAAAAATACTCAGCTTATTGCAATTAGCTTTCAAAAAATATAAACTATAATTAACTAAAAATTATAGTTAATCATAATGGAGGCTGATTTGATATCTGAATATATCAATAATAGTGAACAGCGGCTCCTTGATCGGGAGTAGTTGAAGTTGGTAGCAAAAAATTACAAAATAATAAAATTGAAAGGGGTAGAATATGCAATTTTTGATAAACAATCCACAGTTCTGGCGCAGTAATGGTCTTAATGAAGAGATTCCAGAAAAAATAGAGCTTAAACTTAAAGATGGTCAACTTGAGCTGCCGAAGCAGATAAGAGAAAAATTAGGTTTGGGTTCAGAAACAGAAGTTAAGATTCAATTCAATCAGGATGGAATGTATATAGAAAGAGCCGATCCCCGCTTAACAAAGGTCTATATTGAGCCGACCAGTGACTGCAATTTAAACTGTAAAACCTGTGTCCGTCATTCCTGGGATGAAGAGATGGGTTTTATGGAGATTGAAGATTACAAAAAATTAATTGAAGATTTAAAAGATTTTAAAGGCCTGGAGAGAATTTCATTCTGGGGTATTGGAGAACCTCTTTTTCATCCTCAGATATCAGAAATGATTGAGCTGGCCTCTGAACTGGGAGTAAAAACTCAGATGATCTCAAATGGCCTTTTATTAGATAAAACTATGGCAGAAAAGCTTTTAGATGCTGGACTGGAGAGTCTGGTAGTTTCAGTAGATGGAACTTCACCTGAAACTATGGCAGATATTCGCTCCGGGGCAGATTTAAAAACTGTAATTGAAAATGTACAGAAATTCCGTAATTTGAGAGATAAAAAACAAAAAGAATGTGAAATTGGAATTGAATATGTGATTATGAAAACCAATGTTGATGAGCTTAAAGATCTGCGCAAACTTGCCCGCAGACTGGGAGCATCTTTTATTTTTCTAACCAATCTACTGCCTTATACTGAGGATATGTCAGATGAAATACTTTATTCTTTTTCAATCAGCCGCTCTCAACCGGAAATAAGGACAGAACACAGACCGGAAATATATCTGCCGCCAACTGATTTAAGAGAAGATATTATTCGTGATCTGGCTGCAGTTGGAGGAAAATCAAGTTCGATCAGTACAACTCAGGTGCCCTTTAATCCTCATCGAGGTTTTTGCAAATTTGTAGAAGATGGGTCAATTGCAGTTAACTGGCAGGGAGAAATAAGTCCCTGTATTGCTTTAATGCACAGTTATGATCTTTATATCAGAGAACGGGAAAAACATATCAATAAATATTCACTGGGGAAAATATCCGAAAAACCCCTCTCAGAGATCTGGTATAGTGAAGAATTCAGTAATTTTCGTAAAAGAGTAAAAGATTTCCCTTTTTCTGACTGTACTCAGTGTTCCGGCTGTGAAATGTCTAAAGAAAATGAAGAGGACTGTCACGGTAATGAATTTCCGGTCTGTGGAGACTGTCTCTGGGCTCGGGGAGTGATTCAGTGTCCTTAAATCAAAATAGACTAATGTGAATAAAAGAATTAAATGGAATTTCTTGACACCAAAACCTTTATATTTTATAATTTAGATAACTTATTTAAATTTTCGAAATTTAGTCTAAATTCAAAAAAGGGGTGGTTAAGTAAAATGGCACAGGAAAGCAGATATTTCATTCCCTCAGTTAATGTACTGGGAAAAGACACAATTAGTGAAATTGGTGAGCACATTAAGCGTCAAAATGGTTCAAAGGCTTTAATTGTAACTGATGAAGTTTTGGTCAAAATTGGTATAGTCGAAACTGTAACTGATCATCTGGAAGAAGCAGGTATAGATTATGTTGTTTTTGATGGAGTTCAGCCAAACCCGACAGTATCTAATGTTGAAGCAGGGCTGGAACTTATTGACTCTGAAGGTGTAGATGTTATTGTTTCACTTGGTGGAGGAAGCTCCCATGATTGTGCTAAGGGAATTGCAACTGTAGCTACCAATGGTGGTAAAATTGAAGACTATGAGGGACTAAATCAGCTTAATAAAGCAATTATGCCTTTAGTAGCTGTTAATACTACTGCTGGTACTGCAAGTGAAATGACTCGTTTTTGTATCATAACTGATGAAGAAAGACATATAAAGATGGCTATAGTTGACTGGAGAGTCACTCCTAATGTATCAATTAATGATCCAGTTTTAATGCTTGAAAAACCACAATCCTTAACAGCTAATACCGGGATGGATGCTCTTACTCATGCTGTAGAAGCATATGTTTCTACTATTGCTAATCCATTAACTGATTCAGCTGCAGAAAAAGCATTTGAGTTAATAGGTGAAAACTTACGTAAAGTTGTAGCTAATGGTTCAGACTATGAACTCAGAGAAAAAATGGCTTATGCACAGTTTTTAGCCGGTATGGCATTTAATAATGCTTCTCTTGGTTTAGTTCACGGTATGGCACACCAGCTTGGTGGTTTTTATGACCTGCCGCATGGTGTTTGTAATGCTATTTTACTTCCTCATGTAACAAACTTTAATAAACTTGCTAAACCAGAAAAAGTAGCCAAAATGGGTAGGCTATTAGGTGCTAATACTGAGGGTATGACAGTTATGGAAGCAGCAGATGAAGGAATTATGGCTATTGTTGATTTAGCTGCAGATCTGGGTATACCTGGAAGCTTACAGGAACTGGATGATGT
>JBKHFK010000120.1:0-5589 GCA_046540295.1 Halanaerobium sp. | reverse complement strand
CCTCTTCCAGAATTCTGTTGCCAAGATCATCATAGGTGAAATCAGAACCCATAAAGTAGTCACTTTTATTTTCAGAAGAAATTCTCTTCACCTTATTTAAAGCCGGCAGAAAAATCCACTGGTCATCACTCTGCTCTGAATCATAACTCCAGTTCATAAAAGAGGTGTTGCGCACATCTGCTGGAGAGATAAAAAACATTATCTTCTTTTCTTCCTCATTAAAGTCCTTTTCGTACTGTTTGATCTCCCTTACTCTCTCAGATCCCTGTCGGTTAATTAAAATCATTTCCAGATTGGAAGTTCTGCTATCTCCTGTTTCGCGGTTATATACTTTTTCCATAATTTCTGCACCACTTAAATCAGCAGCCGAAGCTGTTCCAAAAACTGTCATTAAAGCCAGCACTGCTACCACTGCAATTATTATTTTATTCCTCATTTTGATCATCCTTTCTTTTATTAAAGATAAATTTCGGTTCCATCAGATCGATTAAAGCAACTGCTAGAGTTAAAGTTCCAATTAGACTGACAAATAAGGCATTAGAAACTAACCAGCCGAGTTCTCTATTGGGTGGAAATTCAGAAAAGGTTAGGACCATAAAACCAGCTATTACAACGACTGCATTGAAGGTAATGGCTCTTCCTGAAAGATTAAGTGCCTTATCAGCAGTTTCTGCTTTACTAAAGCCGCGAATTCCATAGTACTGATAGCGGGAGAGCAGGTGAATTGCATAATCAATACCCATCCCAACTGCAATACTAGAAATTAGAGCTGTAGTAGTATTCAGTGATACTCCCAGTCCTCCCATTATTCCAAAGTTAACAGCAGCTGTTACTGCAATCGGCAGCACTCCGATAAATCCGGCTGCAAAACTCTTAAATAAGAGGCTGAGCAGTAAGAAGACTCCAATTAAGGAAATCACGAGACTTAAAATCTGACCTTCTAAAATTAAACCACTAAAGATCATATTGGTATAGGCTGAACCGGCAAATTCAACTTCAAAATCTGCTAAAGAAGAGTCAGCTGTAAATTCTTCAATTTCAGCCATTATACTTTTAATTTCCTGAGTTTGATCACTTTTCAGGCTCAGCTGTACATGCAGCTGTCGGTAATCATAGTCGATCAACCTATCTAAATCTTCCGGGTCACCTGACATCGAATATAAAAGTAGATACTGAGCTACTAAATCTCTGGAATCAGGTACTCGATTATATTCTTCCTGGTCTTCGTTCATCACCTTATTGATCCGGCGCAGATAATCATTTAAACTGTAAGTTGTACCAATTACTTCCCGTTCTTCCAGCTGCTCCTGCAGCTGCCAGATATCATTTAAATACTCGGGCTCTTTAAATGTATCATTCTCTTCTGCCTTAAATATTAAGTTCAGCTGAGTTGTACCCCCAAAATTTTGATTGATAAAACGATCGGCCTTAGAAATTTCTTCATCTTCGGTAAATTTACTCAGCATACTGGAGTCAATCCAGATTTTGCTGGCTCCATAGGCTGCTAAAAGTGTAATAATAATTGTAATTATCACTACAGCTTTTCTCTTTTCCCGCATTAACTCAGATAACTTATGGAAAAAGACTTTGTCAGCAGATTCTTTCTTAGCCTTTTTTCTTCTAAGATTTGGTAAACCAATGATTTTCAAACCTGCTGGAATCATTATCAGAGAAAAGAACATAGCAGAAATTACACCAACAGCTGTAAATACACCAAAATATCTTATCGGCAAAACATCTGAAGTTAATAGTGATAAAAATCCTGCCGCAGTTGTTACTGAAGTCATCACCACTGGTTTCCAGAGCTGACGCTGCATATCTTTTATTAATTCAACTTTACTTCGATCAGGATGAGCTTTTATTTCCTGATTCAAATGGCTCAAAAGGTGAATCCCATCTGCCACACCAAGAGCAATCAGCATCACAGGAATCATGGTTGATACTGCATAAATTGGAATTCCTAAATAGGTCATCGAGCCAAAAGCCCAGATTGTGCTGAACAGCACTACCAGCATGGTCAGCAGTGTACTCTTAACACTGTGCAGGGTTAAAAATAAAACAAAGAGGATAATAAAGATAACTATAGGAATCATCTTCTGCATATCCTGAGGCATTAAATTAGCCAGAGTTCCCTCTACTACAGGCTGACCTGCGATATAAATATTTTCAATTCCATCTCGATAAGGTTCTACTAAATCCTGAATTTTATGATAAAGCTCTAATCTGTCAATTTCTCCATCCTTTAATTCCGCCATAATTAAAACAGCGCTGCCATCTTCAGCTGCAAGTCGACTGCTGATCATTTTATTGGCTTCTACATCAGACCTCAGCTCAGAAATTTCAGCTTCAGTCTCCGGCAGTTTTTGATAAAAAGGATTAAGCTCCAGTCCAGACTCACTACCCTTTATATTATCTGCTGCAGCCAGACTGTTGACATCACCCTTTGCAACTTCCGGTAATTTTTCTAAAGCCAGAGAAATTTCTTCGATTTTCCTTAATGTCTCTGGATTATATATACCGTTTGGATCACTGTCATTTTCTAAAGCCACAATCACTGCATCACTGATCCCAAATAGTTCTTCATATTCTTCACTGGCTATAAATTCTGGATGATCCTCAGGTTTATACTTATCCAGATTTGTTTCCAGCCGAGCATTCTCATAAATCTGAAAAGCAAAAAACGCTGTGATTATGAGAATTATAATTAGAACAGTTTTGGGAAATTTTAAGACCAAATCTGTAATTTTATCAATCATCAATACCCCTCTTTTCTAACTTTTCTCTGTATATTTTAATTATTAATTTTATGAATGAAGATTCATTCATAAAACAGGATAAATAAACCAGCTGCTTTCACAGCCGGTATTTACTTTTAAATAAAATTTGAATCTAAAATTTTATAGTGAAGGTGTTTTTACATTTAAGACTTCAAATTTTTCTCCCTGGTCTGCTTTTAATTCCATTTCTGTATTTGGAGGACAGCTTACAATTGTTCCTGCTTCAACTACATTTGACTGAACACCAATTCTTAATGTCCCTTTACCTTCTTTAATATAAAAAAATACATCTACCGGTACCTGATGAGCTGGTACAATATCTCCTTCGGATAAAATCAGGTTCATTACCTGAGCATTATCATGTTTTAAGACTGATTTAGCAATTACTCCTCTTTTGTTCTTTGTTCCTTCTAACTCACTTAATTTAATAATTTCCATAAAATCATTCCTTTCATTTAATAAATATTTTTTTGACATATATTTTAAATTCCTGATACGAATGATTACTCATTCACTAATATAAGTATAGTACTTTAGTTTAGTTAATGCTGTGACACAGCTCACACAAAATTTATTAAACAAAAATATCATCAATTCTTTCCATAATAAAGTCTGGTGCCTCTTCTAAAAGCTGCATCTCCGGCTGAGTTAGAGAATATTCGATAACTCCCTGCATCGAACCGAAAAAATAAACTGCCATTAAGTGGGTATTAATCTCCTCAATCTCACCCTTTTGGACGCCGCCTGCAAAAAGTTTTTCCAGCATTTTAATTAAAGAATTCATATGTTCTTTTATCTGGTCACTTTTTTCACCTCTAGAAAAATCCTTTTCTCTCACCAGCACTCTGCCTAAATGAGGATTTTCAATTAAAACTGAAAAGTGGCGGTTTAAAAATTCTTTTAAAAAGTCTTTTGTTGAAAGTTCTTTTTCTTTTAATTCAGACATAATTTCCATTCGTCTTTTCATTTCTGATTTGAATATATAGGCGAGGACTTTGTCTTTGCTGGAAAAATAATTATAAATTGTGCCGACTGCCAGCCCTGCCTGATCAGCGATATCCTGCATTCTTGTATTAAAAAAACCTTCCTTGGAAATCACTTCCACTGCTGCATTTCTAATTCTAGTTTTAGTTTCCTGAGCCATTTAAACCATCTCCTTGAATGAGTGTTCATTCAAATTATAACATTATAAACTTTAGCTGTCAATTTATATTTAATTTCCTTAAATGTTGTACTGACATCATACATTTCTGCGCCCTCTTTCAAACCGATTAGTTAAATAATAAATATTCTGACATTTGACTGCACAATTATTTTTTAAAAAAGACTCTCCACTCTGCTCAAATGGAAAGTCTCAATTTATTCTGCTGCATATATTTTTTTATATTCCTTATGAGTCTTATTTTTAGCTATCTCATAGATAGCCTTGACCAGAATATTATTCTCCTCAAACATTTTTAAAATCGAATCCAGCTCAAGACTAAAAGCAATAGCTGAACCACAGTCGGCAGAAATTTCGGGCGGCACAGCTGCCATCCGATAAATAATATCATTTTCCATCAGCACTTTCTCAGCCTTAATTGAATGATGAGTTGACTGAAAAAGAATCAGCTTTTCATTTTCTACTCCCATATTATCTTAACCCCTTTAAATTATTGATTGGATAACATTTAAGAACCTATCAATTTCCTCTTCAGTATTAAAATAGCCCGGGCTGACTCTTAGCATTCCCTGGTCTAAAGTACCTAAGCTCTGATGTAATAAAGGAGCACAGTGCAGCCCTGCTCTCACCTCAATTTTATACTTGTTTTCCAGCTCAAAGGCAATCTGGTTTGAGCTTCTGGAATCTAGATTAAAGGCAGTAACAGCAGTTCTTTTTTTTAGCTTAAAACTTCCATAAATTTTGACTCCAGCCAGTGTTTTAAGACCTTTTAATAAACGCTCCAGCAGTTTTAACTCTTTTTGGTGAATGTTTTTTCTGCCTTCTTTTTGAATATAATCAATTCCCGCTCCCAGACCAGCTATCCCAATCGAATTGGGGGTTCCTGCTTCCAGATAATCCGGCATGACTTCAGGCTGAGCTGTACTCAGTGAATCACTGCCGGTTCCACCTTCTTTAAGCGGCAGAAGATATCGATGATCTTTAACATAAAGTGCACCGATTCCGGGCGGTCCAAACAGAGACTTATGTCCGGCAAAAGCCATAAAATCAATATCCAGTTCTTTTAAATTAATATCAATTACTCCTGCAGTCTGAGCGGCATCAATTAAAAGCAAAACTCCTGCTTTTCTGGCAATTTTAGAGAGCTCTGCCAGATCATTAACAGTTCCCAGGACATTGGATGCATGAGAAAGAACGATCAATTTTGTGTTATTTTGAATACTGTTTTCTAACTGCTGATAATTAACTTCTCCACTCTTATCAAAATCAACAAAAGCGATTTCAATATCTTTTTCTGCCCTGAGGCGGCGCAGGGGTCTTAAAACAGAATTATGTTCCAGTCTGGAGGTGATAACCTGATCACCCTCTTCTAAAACACCCTTAATTACTGTATTTAAAGATTCAGTAGCACCAGAATTAAAAACCAATTTACTGGAATCCTGGATTTTAAAAAAATCTGCCATTTTTTCTCGGACTGCAAAAATTTCTCTCACAGTTGAGTTTGTGCTTCCTGTCCCCGAACGAGAGGCATTAAAAGCAGATTCTCTAAAAAAATTATTAACTTTATCATAAACAGCTTCCGGTTTAGGAGAGCTGGTAGCAGCATTGTTTAAATAAATCATAAATTTACCTTCCTTTCTTAACTTGACT
>JBKHFK010000119.1:0-5622 GCA_046540295.1 Halanaerobium sp. | reverse complement strand
GTAGCAGCAGCCTCGGCAGTTAAGGGTTATATTGCCGGTCCAGAGGAGGTTAAATAATGAAGTTAAAAGGAAAAGTATTTAAATATGGAGATAATGTAGATACAGATGTAATTATTCCGGCCCGCTATCTTAATTCCTCAGATCCGGAAAATTTAGCGGCCCACTGTATGGAAGATATAGACGAGAATTTTGCAGATCAGGTAAGTGAAGGTGATATTATTGTTGGTGGTAAAAACTTTGGCTCCGGTTCTTCGAGAGAGCATGCACCACTGGCTATTAAATATGCAGGAGTTTCCTGTGTGGTAGCAGAGAGCTTTGCCCGCATTTTTTACCGCAACTCAATCAATATTGGACTGCCGATTTTAGAATCCCCGGAGGCTGTTCAGGCAGCTGAAGCCGGAGATGAGCTGGAAGTTGATATTGATCAGGGTGAAATTAAAAATCTGCGCACCGGTGAGAGCTATCAGGCAGAGCCTTTTCCTCCTTTTATGCAGGAGATTATTAAAGATGGCGGTTTGATTGAACATGTCAAAAAGGAGCTGGTATAAATGTCAAATATAGCATATATACCGGGTGATGGAATTGGAGAAGAGGTAACCAGACAGGGAATTAAGGTTTTAGAATATCTTGATGGAGCCCATGATTTAGGGCTTAAGTTTGAAAAATTTGACCTGGGTGCAGAAAGATATTTAAAAACAGGTGATATACTGCCTGATGATGTTTTAAATAAGCTCGAAAGCTTTGATTCAATCTATCTCGGGGCTGTTGGAGATCCCAGAGTTGAGCCTGGAGTTTTGGAAAAGGGAATTTTACTTAAATTACGCTTTTATTTTGACCAGTATGTAAATTTAAGACCAATTAAATTATATAAGGAAGAGTTTTCTCCCCTTAAAGGTAAAGGGATTAAGGATATTGACTTTACAGT
This sequence comes from Halanaerobium sp., assembly GCA_046540295.1. GTDB lineage: Bacteria > Bacillota > Halanaerobiia > Halanaerobiales > Halanaerobiaceae > Halanaerobium. Next base: position 4,697 of record JBKHFK010000119.1, on the reverse strand, counting down.
TGTCAGAGAAAATACTGAGGGTATTTATGCCGGTATCGGCGGCTTCTTAAAAAAGGATACCCCGGATGAAGTAGCAACTCAGGAGATGATTTCTACTCGTAAGGGTGTAGACAGGGTTATTAAATATGCCTTTGAATATGCGCAGAAGTTCGGCAGAGAGCCCAAACTGACCGTCTGTGATAAGAGCAATGTTTTAACCTATGCTCACAACTTATGGCAGCGCTCCTTTAAAGAAATGGGCAAAAATTATCCGGATGTTGAGCAGAATCACTTTTTAGTTGATGCAATTACAATGAAGATGGTCCGCAATCCAGAAATTTTTGATGTGATTGTGACCTGCAACATTTTTGGTGATATTATTACTGATTTAGGTGCAGAAATTCAGGGTGGAATGGGGATGGCTGTTTCCGGTAATATTAATCCGGAGAGTATCTCGATGTTTGAACCTGTTCACGGAAGTGCACCTGATATCGCCGGTCAGAATATAGCCAATCCACTGGCAGCTGTTTTAGCAGCCGGCATGATGCTCAGAGAACTCGGTTATGGTGATCTGACACCAAAGGTGGAAGAAGCTGTTAAAGATGCTTTAGAGAATAATATGGTAACTGCCGATCAGGGTGGAGATTTAAGCACTGATGAGGTAGGAGATTATCTGGTTAAAACTCTAAAAAGCAAAGAGGAAGGTGAGTAGTGATGCAGAGTGGGATTAACACTTTATGATACGACTTTAAGAGATGGTTCACAGGGAGAAGGAATTTCTTTATCACTTGATGATAAGTTAAGAATCACCAGACAGTTAGATCGTTTTGGAGTTGACTTTATTGAGGGAGGCTGGCCTGGTTCCAATCCCAAGGATGAGGCCTATTTTAGAGAAGTTCAGAATATGGATTTAGAGCATGCTAAAATTACGGCCTTCAGTTCAACCAGAAGGGCAAATATTAAGGCAGCAGAAGATCCAAATATTTTAAAACTGGTGGAGGCAGGAGTTGATTATGCAGCTATTTTTGCCAAAAGCTGGGATCTTCATGTGACTGATGCCCTGCAGATTCCCCTGGCAGAAAATATTGAAATGATCAGAGATACAGTATCATTTTTAAAGTCAGAGGGTTTAAATGTTTTCTTTGATGCCGAACATTTTTTTGATGGTTATGTAGCCAATCCTGATTATGCCTTAGAAACATTGAAGGCAGCTGCTGAGGCTGGAGCAGAACTATTAATTTTATGTGATACCAATGGGGGGATGCTTCCTTCTCAGGTAACTAAAATTATGCAGGAAGTTAAGTCAGAGTGTGATACCCCACTGGGAATTCACGCTCACAATGATGGTAATCTGGCTGTTGCCAATTCGCTGGCAGCCTATGAGGAAGGAGCTGTTCAGGTTCAGGGCACAGTTGGTGGTCTGGGTGAGCGCTGTGGTAATGCAGATTTATGCAGTGTTATTCCGGCTTTACAGCTTAAATATGGAGAAAAAGTTGTGAGTGATGAACAGCTGAAACAACTTAAACCACTTTATTTCTTTGTCACTGAAACTGCCAATTTAATTCCGATAAATAACAAACCCTATGTCGGCAAAAGTGCCTTTACTCATAAGGGAGGAATCCATGTCAGCGCGGTCCGTAAAAATCCGCATACCTATGAGCATATTGAGCCCGAACTTGTTGGAAATGAAAGAAGAGTTCTGGTTTCTGAGCTGGCAGGAAAGTCAAATCTCCGCTATAAGTTAAAAGAAATTGGCTTTAATCTTGATGATTTTTCTGATCAGATGATTAAAAAGTTAATCAAAAAGGTAAAGGCTTTAGAAAATCAGGGTTACCAGTTTGAAGGGGCAGAAGCCTCTTTAATTCTGCTGGCATTTAGAGAATTTAAGGATTACAGGCCATTTTTTGAAATTGAAGATTTCAGAACCAACAGTGTTAACAGAGAAAATGAGACCTATTCGGAAGCAGTAGTTAAGATGACTGTTAATGGAGAAAAGGTTCACATTGCAGCTGATGGTGATGGACCGGTTAATGCCCTGGATAATTGTTTCCGGAAGGCTTTAGTTTCTTTTTACCCGGAAATTACAGAAACCAAACTGATTGATTACAAGGTGCGGGTGCTGAACGGTAATGATGGGACAGCAGCCAAGGTAAGGGTTTTAATCGAAACAGCAGATCTGGAAAAATCCTGGACAACTGTTGGTGTTTCGACCAATATTATTCAGGCTTCCTGGGATGCACTGCTGGACAGTATAGAATACTGGCTTTTAATAGAAGCTGGAATCAGTATTAATTAGTTACTGAGTATAAAAATTAAAAAAATAATAAATTCAGGAACAGCTGTGGATTAATTTCTGCAGCTGTTTTTTTATATTTTAATTGTGCTTAAATTCACTAATATAAAGGGAATAATATACATTTAATTATCTATTAATTTGATTAATAAGAAAAAAATTACAAAAAAATGCAGGAATTTTTTTGTATACCTCGAATATAATAATTAGCACAATAAAATAATGCCAATAAATAATAATATAATAAAATAATGGAAAAAATAAATAGATAAATCGGATAAAAGGAGGGGCTAAATGCTCAGTTTATGTGAATTTTTATACAAAGAATATGGAGTATCTCTAAAAAATGAAATTAAATCTGAATACTTTTCTAAAAAAAGGGAGACAAAAGCAGTAATTGATTTTATAAAAGAAAATAATATTCTAAGTGAATCAAAACTTTTGGAGGCAGTATCTTCTTATTTTGAAATGGATTTATTTCGAGAGGCTGCAGTTAATATTGACAAAAGTCTGGCGCAAAAACTCAGCCTGACTGAAGTAGAAAAATTCAAATTTTTAGTACTTGAACAGAATAGGGAAGAAATTAAATTGGGCAGTATTTATCCCCCTGATTTGTTTTTAGAAGAAAAGTTAAAATTTAAGTTTAAAAAGAAAATTAAATTTTATCTGATGTCCGAATCAGAATTTTTGGAGCTTAAAAGTTTAATTTACAGCAACTATTTTAAAGTAGATCAGCAGGAACTGCTGGATGATCTTGGTGAATTTAAAAAGATTGACAGCAGAGATATAGACAGTTTAAAAACCATTGTTGAAGATGCTCCGGTAGTTAAACTGCTTAATAAAATTTTAACCGAAGCTGTTTCATTAGAGGCCAGTGATATTCATTTAGAAAAAAAGAAGGATTATTTTAAAATTAGATACAGAATTGATGGTATTTTAAAAAGCTATTATAATTTACCGGCAGAAATTGCAGCAGCAGTTATCTCACGCATCAAAATTATTTCGGCAATGGATATTACTGTCCGCCACCTGCCGCAGGATGGGAAAATGGATTTTGAGTTTCAGGGTTTAAATTATGATATCCGCTGTTCAGTAATCCCAACAATTTACGGAGAAAAGGCTGTTTTAAGGCTGCTTTTAAGAAATGACAAATTATTAACAGTCAGCGAATTAAATTTTAACAGCTATAACTTAAAAAGATTTGAAAATATCTTTGCCTATAATTCCGGTATAATTTTACTTTCCGGTCCCACAGGCAGTGGTAAGACAACAACTCTTTTTTCAATTTTAAATCAGCTGGCTGCAGAAAATAATAATATTGTCACTGTAGAAAATCCGGTTGAATACAGACTGGAACTTTTAAATCAGATAGAGATCAATGAAGCTCAGGGCTTAAGCTTTCCAATTATTTTGAGATCAATTTTAAGACAGGATCCAGATATCATAATGATCGGGGAGATAAGAGATAAAGAAACAGCAGAAATTGCAGTAAGAGCAGCTGTTACAGGACACCTTGTTTTAAGCACGATCCACACAATTGACAGTATTTCGGCAGTTAACAGACTGCTTGATATGGGAATAGCCCCATATTTAATCAGCAGCACCTTAAATGCAGTTGTAGCTCAGAGGCTGCTGCGTAAATTATGTCCAGAGTGCAGGGAAAAAAGAAAGCTCAGGCCGGAAGAAAGATTGCTATTAAAAACAGAAAAAATTAAAGAAACTTATCAGGCAAAAGGATGCAGCAGATGTGAGGATGGTTATCTCGGCAGGACAGCGGCCGCAGAAATTTTACTGGTTAATAATCAGCTGCGCAAACTAATCAGCAGAGAGGCAGACTATGAGCTGCTCAAACGAGAGGCTCAGGTTTCAGGAATGCTAAATCTGGCTGATGCTGCTTTTAAGAAAATGGAAAAAGGGATTACATCTTTAGCAGAAATTATGAGAGTTATTGAACTAAATGCCTGAGACTGGAGGGATTATTATTTTTAATAAAACCATCGATCTAAAATTTTTTGCAGCACAGCTTAAAGTAATGTTAAAATCGGGATTAAATTTAAATTGTGCCTTAATCCTGATCTCCAGACAGACCAAAAATGAAAAAGAAAAAGAAATATACAGTGAAGCATTACAAAATATTGAATCAGGTTTGAGTCTGGCAGAATCACTGGAAAGAACAGAAGCTTTTACTGAACTTTTTACAGCAGTAGTCCGGGCTGGAGAAGAAAGTGGGAGTCTGGTTGAGGTTCTGGGAAGTCTGGAAAAATATTTCAGCAGCAGAGAAGAATTAAAAAAAGATATAAAAAAAGCTGCTTTTTATCCACTTACAGTGATTGCTGCAGTTTTTGCTGCAGCGGCCTTTATATTTAAATTTATACTGCCAGTTTTTGTAGAATTATTTACAGAGTTTAGTGGAGAACTGCCCCTG
>JBKHFK010000118.1:0-5647 GCA_046540295.1 Halanaerobium sp. | reverse complement strand
TGACCTCCGATCTTTTAAAAAATCACTTAATTTTAGCAGCCAGTTTAGTGGTTAATTCTTCTACTTTATTTAAATAACACTGCTGCACCCCCTTATATTCTCCCAGTCCCTGCAGCCGAATCTCAACCTCAAAACCTGCTGCTTCTAATCTGCTTTTCCAGCTGTCTTCTTCCTCGCCTGCCATATCATTTTGAGCATGATCCCCTGCAACCAGCATTAAAGGGGCCAGTTTTATTTTCTGATAGTCTTTTTCTTCTAACCTTTTTATAACCTGATCCAGTTCTGGATAACCTTCTACAGTTCCCACATAATAGTTTTCCAGACCTTTATCTTTTAAGACATAATCAAAAGCTGCATAAACAGAATTGGCCGCATGCCTGCTTCCATGACCCATCAAAACTACCGCCTCATCTTCTGATTCAATTTTTATTTCCTGTGAAATAACTTCTGCCAGTTTAAAATAATCTTCAGTCCGGGTTAATAGAGCTCTTCCGTATTTCAATACTCTAAATTTATTTTTATACTTTTTAACAGCTTTAATCAAATCATGGTATTCACTGCCGTTGATGATATGTAGCGGCTGAACAATAACCTGCTGATATCCCTCTTCGTACAGCTCTTCTAAGGCTTCTTCCGGATTATTAATATGAAGGTTATCTCTCCGCTTTAATTTTTTGATTATCATTCCAGATGTAAAAGCTCTTTTAAGGTCATAATCAGGATTATTCTCTGCAATCTCTGCTTCACAGGCTGCAATTGTTTTCTGCCTGGTTTTTGGGTAACTGGTGCCAAAACTGACAACTAAAATCGCCTTTTTTTCTTTTTTAATATCTCTATATTCATGGGCAAAATTTTTATCATATAATTTTGATTTTTGATAATTACTGTCCAAAAAATCTCCAACTAAAATTAAAGCTGTCTTTTTAATGCCCGCTGCTTTTACTTCAGCAGTGATTTCACCTAAAGTGGCTTTGATAATCTTCTGATCCGGCCAGGAAGCTTTAGCTACAACAGCGGCAGGAGTTGTCAGGGGATATTCCTTACTCAAATTATCTACTACTTCTTCTATCATCTGCACACTCAAAAAGATAGCCATTGAAGCCTGATGCCGGGCCAGACTCTGCAGTTTTTCTTTTTCAGGAACTGGAGTTCTGCCAGCCTGTCTGGTTAAAATAACAGTCTGGGAAACATCAGGCAGAGTATATTCTGCCTCTAAAGCTGCAGCTGCAGCTAAAAATGAACTTACACCTGGTATGATCTGATAATCAATTTCATTTTCTACTAAAATATCAATTTGTTCCTTTACTGCCCCATAAATTGAAGGGTCTCCGGTATGTATTCTGGCCACATTTTTATCTTTTTCTGCTGCCTCTTTAATTATCCTGATTACCTGATCCAGATTTAAATTAGCACTGTTGTAAGTTTTAGCTGAACTATTATATTTTAAAATTTCCTTATTGACCAGTGAACCGGCATAGATTATAATCTCCGATGCTTCGATCGCTTTTTTACCTTTAATTGTTAGTAGTTCCGGATCACCGGCACCGGCCCCAATTATATATACTTTCATTTAGATCCCCTTCCTTTTTACAATCATCAGTGTCAGATATTCAATTTTTTTACTTTTAAAGATCTCTATGTTTTTTGTATAGAATTCATCCTCAAAACCGCATTTGCTTGCTATTAATACACTGCTTTTTAAACCTAACTTCTCTAAAACCCGGTAGGCAGTATCAAAATTTCGGCTCAGTTTTAAAATAACTACTGTCTCAAACAACCTGAAAACTTTTTCCAGGTGCTTTTCACTTTTTAGATCAGATAAAATTGCTGTGTTTTCATCCCCTTCTGCCAGAGGTAGATTATATTCTGAAGTAACAGCAGCTATAGAATTAATTCCGGGCACAGTTTCAAATTTAATAGAATTATCCCATCTTTTAATATTTTCCAGCATATAAGAATAGGTGCTGTATAAAAAAGGGTCACCAATCGTTACAAAAGCTACATTTTTACCTTTTTTTAATAATTGATATATTTTTCTGGCGGCAGCAGAACGTGATTTTTCCCGCTCCTGTTTATTTTTTGACATCTTAAACTTTAATTTAACAACTCTATCTTTAAAATCGACCAGGCTGGAAATTATCTCCAGTGCTTTACTGGAATCACTTTTAGTTGACAGCGGGGTGCAGATATAATCTACTTCTTTTAAAATTTTCACTGCCTTTAAAGTAACTAAACCTGAATCACCAACCCCAACTCCAATTCCATATAACTTTTTTGACAAATTAACTCCTCCATTCAGCTGCTAATCTCTATTTTTATAGTTATTTTTCTCTGCGCTAATAATATAAACCGGATTTAAAGCTCTAAACATTTGATAGTTGCTAATATTTTTAGTCCTGGTCACCGCCAGATTAATAATATCCAGCCGGTAGTCCAATCGCTCCAGAAGCTGAACAGCCGCTGTTAGAGTGTTAATTGTAACCGCAGTTAAAACAATTCTACCTGATTCTTTCAACTTTTGATCAGCAGTCTCAATTACTGCAGTCAGCTGGCCCCCACTGCCCCCAATAAAAACTCTGTCCGGCTTCGGTAAATTATCAATTCCCGCCGGTGCTTCAGCCTTTATAATTTTAATATTATTTAATTTAAAATTATCAGCATTTTTCTTGATTAAACTGAGAGCCTTCTCTTTTCTTTCCAGAGCATAGACTCTCCCTTCCGGCAGCAGAAAAGCCATCTCAACTGAAACACTGCCGCTTCCAGCCCCAATATCATAAACAGTCTGATCACTTTTCAGCCTTAATTTTGAGATGATCACTGACCTTACTTCTTCCTTGGTCATCGGTACTTCAGCTCTAATAAAATAATCATCGGGAATTCCGGGGGAACTATACTCCCAGTCTCTCATTAAAATCACCTCTGAGTTTGGTATCAAATTCTTTTTTATCCAGTATAATCATCACCGTAAGTTTAGAAAAAGAAAGTTTTTTGATTTCTGAAGCAGTTCCAATGCTAATCTTTTCATCTGGATAAGAAAGGTTTTCGAAAACACAGATAATTTTATTTTCGATTTTATTTTTTAATAAATACTCAGCAATTTTTTGAGGAGAAAATTTATTATCTGTAAAAAGTCCAACTTTGCTTTTCCTATTTAAAAGCAGAAGCAATTCCTCCTTATTATCCTTCCCGTGCATACTGGTGATCTGCATCTGATTCCAGCTGATTTGAATTCGAGAAGCAGCCAGCTGTAGAGAACTGATTCCGGGAATAACCTCTAAAATATCAGCATCTATTTCTCTCTTCAGATAATTAAGCAGACTGTATAAGCCGGGGTCCCCGGAAACTAAAACAGCAATTTTTTCCCGCTCATAATTATCCAGAATATAATTTTTGATTTTAAGCAGGGGCAGAGTAATTTTAATTTTTTTGGCCTTCTGATCTGCAAAAGTTTCTAAAGCTCTGCTGCCTCCAATTAAAACATCCATTTTTTCGATAATCTTTTCTGTTTTTTTAAGTAGATAATCTTTACTGCCCGGACCAATACCCAGTACATAAACTTTATTCAAAGTTAAAATCCTCCTCTGCTTTTTCCGAAAGAGCTACAATCCCCTGATTTAAAGTGAAAATTACTGCTTTACATTCGATTTTCTTTTCTAATCTTGCTTCCACTCTGCTGACCACTGCTTGACTAATATTTTTTAAAACTTCTTTTAGATTATTTTTGAGCAGATACTCAGCCGCTTCTTCGGCAGTATTAATTGCGAAAATATCTTCGATTACTTCCTGCTCTGCTCCCGCCAGAGCAGCATGAGCAGCAATTATTTCCAGGCGGGCATCTGCTGTTTTACTGTGGGTATTAAAAATTCCACCTGCAACTTTAACAATTTTTCCAAGATGACCGACCATTATAATCTCATCTATTTCCAGCTCCTCCAGCTCTGCCAGCATAAACCCAACAAAATTGCTCATCCTGATAATCTGTTCTTCCTTAAAACCGGCTGTCAGCGCCTCTTTTTTGCCATAATTACCGAAGACGAAAATCAACTTTCTATAACCTAAAGCTACAGCCTGTTTCAGTTCTACAGCCAGAGACTCTTTATAGGCTGATTCGGACATCGGCTCCACAATCCCGGTCGTTCCCAGTATTGAAATACCATCTTTAATCCCCAGTTTGGGATTAAAAGTCTTTTTGGCAATTTCTACTCCTGCTGGAGCGGAAATCAAGACTTCAAAAAGATTTGCTTCCGGAAAAATATCCTGGACAGCTTTTTTAATCATCTGACGGGGGACAGGATTAACTGCTGCCTGGCCGATCTCAAGCTGCAGGCCCGGTTTGGTAATCCGACCAATACCCTTACCTGCTTTAAATCTTACTCTACTTTTAGACAAATTTTTGTCTCTTTTTAGCCTTTTTAATTCTACCGTAATTTTTATCCCATCTGTTTGATCTGGATCATCACCAGCATCCTTAATAACTGATGCCCGGGCCAGATCCCTGCTGTAAAAACAATCCAGAACTTCCAGTTCAACTTCAATCCCGGCCGGAGTCTCAATCAGCACTTTTTCTACAGTTTTCTGCTTTAATAACATTTCAGCTGCAGCCTTTGCTGCCCCGGCCGCTGCAGTACCGGTAGTATAACCGAGCCTATATTTTTTACCACCTTTTTTAAGATAACGCTCAAAAGTCATAATTATGCTTCCAGATTATAAAGGACAGAGTTGACTATAGAAGCAGCAATAGCACTGCCGCCTTTTCGTCCTTTTAAAGAAATATGGGGTATCTCAGTTTCCATTAACTCATCTTTGGATTCGGCTGCCCCCACAAAGCCCACAGGAGTCCCAACAATAAAATCAATCTCTTTTCCCTGCTCACTTAAATTAATCAATTCAAATAAAGCTGTAGGTGCATTACCGATAGCAAAAATTTTCTTACCAGGTAAATCAATAGCCTTGCGCATCGCCATAATAGATCTGGTTAAAGAAGTTTTTTCTGCCGCTTTTCTAACATCCTGATCACCAATAAAACATTTTAGCTCTCCTCCATATTCAGCCAGTTTTCGCTCATTGATCCCTGCTTTAAGCATTGTAACATCAGTTATAATATCTGCCCCTTCTCGAATTAAATTTCCCATGATTTCTACCGCATTTGGGGAAAATTTAACCTTTGAGGCCAGCTCTGGTTCAGCTGAAGCATGGATTACCCGCTTGATAGTTTTTAATTCTGCCTGACTGCAGTCCAATTTTCCAATTTCCCGATCAATCAATCTCATACTTTTTGCTTCAATTTCTTTTGGATTATTATCCTTCATTATTTCCTCCCTTTTCACTGCTCAATATCTATTTTTCAATCCCTACTCTGGCCTTAACTCCTTTTTTGTAATAGTGCTTAATTTCCTTCATTTCTGTTACCAGATCTGCATATTCTATTAGCTCTGCTGCCGCATAACGACCGGTGATTACTACTTCTACTTCCGGAGCCCGATTTTCTAAAATCTCAATTAACTCTTCTGCCCTAAACAGCTCATAATAAACGGCAATATTTGCTTCATCCAGAATTACCAGTTGGTACTCACCTGCTTTTAAAATTTCTACCACTTCCTCCAGCCCTTTCCGGGCTGCATTTATATCTTCCTGTTCAGCCTTTCCC
>JBKHFK010000117.1:0-5648 GCA_046540295.1 Halanaerobium sp. | reverse complement strand
GCCCTTAATGCCTATACCAAAATTGCAGTTAATCAGGAAGGCTATCAGGAGTTTATAGAAAAAGTGCGGCTAAAAGAAAAAGAGCCGGTGACGCTGGCTCTTAAAGATTAATCAATTAAATTTTTTGTTTTAAATTTATTTCAGCTTAGAAATTTCTCCCAGCACCCAGTCTCTAAATTTCTGCTGGTCAATATCTACAGCCAGCTTAACATTCTTCTTTTCTGAATAGCGGGAATATAGATCGGCAACAGTTGTTCCTGCAGCCGGGCCATCCAGGGCAACTTCCAGCTGTGTCAGCTGGTAATCAAAGATTTCCGGTTCCAAAAGATAGCAGATTGTACAGATATCGTGCATCATTAAACCCCGGCCATAAATATCTCCACCCCGGTAGTGGCTGAAAAGAGAATAGAGCATCTCTCCTGCCCGGCCGAAGTCTTTAATTTCCTCAATATCGTTTTTATCTAAAAGAGCTCTGGTAGTTACTCTGAGCCCAAAAATAGTTATCGGCAGAGCCGAATTAATTACCATCTGAGCTGCCTGGGGATCAACCTTGATATTAAATTCAGCTGCTGTATTGGTATTGCCGCCGATGGTTGAGCCGCCCATGATTACTATTTCCTCAATTTTTTCCTTAACTTCAGGATACATGCTGAGCATTAAGGCAGCATTGGTCAGCGGACCAATTGTCACTAAAGTTACCTTTTCCTTACTTTTCAGAATCATCTTTTTCATCGCCACTGCTGAGTGTTCAGCTAAAACCTGACGCTCACTGGCCGGAAAATCATAACCGTTCATTCCCGTTTCTCCATGAAACTGGCTGGCATCCTCATACTCTCTGAGCAGCGGCAGTGAGTTACCGCGGGCCAGCGGAGTCTCCTTATCAAAAAAATCTAAAATTTTCTTTGCATTCTCTGTTGTGTAATCTAAATTCACATTGCCGGCAACCGTACTCAACATTAAAACCTCAAGCTCCGGATTATTTAAAGCAATTGTTAAAGCTGCTGCATCATCTATGCCCGGATCTGTGTCGATTATGATCTTTCTCTTCACTCAATCATCTCCTGTAACTAATTCTATTTTTATTTAATATCCAATTCTTATTTATATTTTAAAGCTCAACTGTTCCCAGATAATTATAGCCTTCAACCTCTGCCGGTGGCTTAGAATATTTTTTGAAACTAAAGTTATAATCATATTCAACCGCTGCCAGCCAGAGGTGGGCCAGAGCGATTCCCATATCAATTCTATTCATCTTTTCGTAAAAAAACTTTTTGATAAAATTGGGCTCATTCTGAAAAAGGTGGATCCGCTCATTTTCTACCTTAAAATACCAGGGCTGACCATTAGTAGCAGATGGTGCCAGGCGGGCTGCTTCCAATAAATCATAATAATCATTTCCTTCCTTAATTTCAGCCAGGGGTTTGCGGTCAAAATCCTCAATTGAATCCCTGATATTTTCTTCTGCCGCCCTGCCAAAAACTAAGGTTATCACATATTCCAGCTCAGACTCAGCAATAATTTCTTTTTTTGGCCTGGCCATTCCAAACCAGCAGCTGCCCAGATTATTTGCAGCCAGATAAAGATCAAGCTGCTGCAGAATAAAACCGGTATTTAAAAGATAATCTCCCTTTTCTTCTGAAAAAAACTGCAGATAGTGTGGTGCTTTAATTGGAATCAGACTTTTGACCAGATCTGAATCCACAATTTTTGCCTCAAATTTAATTTCGGGATTAATAGCTTTTGTCTCAGCTAAAAAGTCTTTTATTTCCTGGAGCTTTTCAGCATTTAATTTTTCCTGCTGATATTTTCGGATCGATTTGCGCTTAAAGATTGTCTGATAAAGTTCCTCTTTAGAAATCAATTCATTCATATTTAAGTCTCCTCAAAAAAATTATTTATATGCCAGTAAATCCTGAATATCTTCCCAGCTGACTGCCTTAATTGGGTTAACATTATTTTCAATCACATTATTAAATAAATCCTGTTTCCTCTGCTGCAGTTTCAGCATCTTTTCTTCAACTGTACCCCGGGTAATCATTTTATAGACCATTACTCTGTTTTCCTGGCCCAGACGGTGAGCTCTATCTGTTGCCTGGCGCTCAACCATCGGATTCCACCAGGGATCCACATGAACCACCATATCAGCCGCAGTCAGATTTAAGCCAACTCCCCCGGCTTTAAGGCTGATCAGAAAGATATCAATCTCCGGATCACTATTAAATTCCTTAACCTTCTGCATCCTATTCCTGGTTGATCCATCAAGATATCTGTAATTTATCCCCTGCTGATCTAAATCATCTCTGATAAGTTTTAACATTTTAACAAACTGACTGAAAACAATGATTTTATGACCCCCACTTAAAGCATCACTGAGCAGTTCCCTTAATGCCTCCAGCTTGCCTGAATTATGGGCCCTGCCCTCATCTCCCAGCACCAGAGACGGATGATTACAGATCTGTCTGAGTTTTGTCAGAGCAGCCAGTACATTGATTCGCGACTGGTTAAAACCCTTTTTCTCAACCGTTTCATAAAGATCTCCCCGCACTTCCTCAAGCACAGTCTGATAGCTGTCTTCCTGCAGCTGGGTCATACTTACCGGATGGACATTGATAATCTTATCCGGCAGTTCCTTAAGCACCTCACTTTTACGGCGGCGCAGAATAAAGGGAGCAACTCTTTCTTTAAGCTCTTTTAATTTTTCTTTTTCATTATTTTTGCTGATTGGAGTTAAAAAGTTATTTCTAAAATAGCTGTAATTGCCGAGATAGCCGGGCATCAGATAATCAAAAATCGACCAGAGTTCTTCAATCGAATTTTCCAGTGGTGTACCGGTCAGTGCCAGGCGAGATTCAGCCTCAATATTCTTAACCGCCTTTGCCCTTTTGGTGCGGTGATTTTTGATATGCTGAGCCTCATCCAGAATAGAAAATGAAAAAACTTTTCCTTCAGCATTTAATTCTTCTACATCCCTGCTGATCGTTGAATAGGAAGAAATAATTAAATCATAGTCGCTAAAATTTTTCCGCATTTCCACCCGCTCGGCCGGGGTACCGTAATAGACAAGTGTTTTTAGATCATCAAAAAACTTATCTGCCTCTTCCTGCCAGTTATAGATTAAAGTTCGGGGACAGAGTACAAGTGCCGGTTTTTCCGGTTTTAGACTTTTGAGAAGAGTCAGCATCTGCAGGGTTTTTCCAAGCCCCATATCATCTGCCAGAATACCGCCAAAGTGATACTTATGCAGAAATCGCAGCCAGTTATAGCCGTTTTTTTGATAATCTCTCAGCTTAGCTTCAACCTCTGCCGGGATTTCTCTTTCTCTGACAACATTAACCCCACTGATTTCAGCTTCCAGTTCATTAAAGACTTTATTTCCTTTAAAACTGATACCACTTTTTTCGACTAGATTTTTATAATATAAAAGATTGTGATAGGGAGCCCGGTAACCCTGATCTCTTGCCTCAGCATCATCAAGCATCTGCTCAACTTTTTCTTCCTGGGCACCACTTTCTAAAATATAATATTGATTCTCCAGTTTAATATAGGCCTCCCCTTTTTTGTTGTAGGAGATCAGCTGCTGTAATTCCTGGCGGCTGTAAGTTTTACCCCCCAGATTATAGTTAATTTTAAAATCAAACCAGTTAATACCTTTACTGTCATCAATTTCTACAATCGGCTCCAGTTTGACTTCCTTAATCTCAATCTGATCAAAACTCTCACTGCTTTTTACATCCCAGTCTTCAGGCAGATGAGTCATTCCATCTGTAATAAATTCCTGAATATCGGCATTATCCTTAATAACAAAATATTCGGGGCGGACTTTAAAATTATATTCATCCAGAAAATCTATAACCTCTGACAGTGCTTTATTGTCACGACCGTGCCAGAGTTCCGGATTCTCCTCGTCTTTTTTGTAGATATTTTTGTCAGTATCAAGTCCCAAAAGTTCAGTGTTAGTATATTTTTCTCCAGCAAATTCCACTTCCAGTTCACAGCGTATTTTCTGTTCCTGATAATCCAGTTTCAAACTGACATCAGGACTTTCTTTAATTAGTTCATAATCCTGCAGTCCCTCTGAAACTTCAAGCTTCAAATTTTTTTCCAGTGTCGGTAAAATTTCAAATAAAAACTCTCCCTGCCTCTGTTCGGGAATCAAAAAGCTGCTCGGCAGCTCCTCAAAATTATAAAAATCAATTTTATGAATTTTATTTCCAATTAATGTCCAGCGGCAGCTGTCTTCACTACCCTGATAAATCGGAAAGTCCTCTTCCTGCAGTTCAATCTTTATTTCTTTTAGATCCCCCTCAAGCTTCAGCTCCGGCTGCAGAGTTTTTCCTTTTTTGATTATTACTCCATTTTCCTCCAGCTGCAGTTTGAATTTCTGACTTAAATCTAAAAGAAAGTCCAGATTTTCCTCATTTTTATTTAACAGCAGAGAGCTGCCCCGACCCTTACTTTTGCGCAGTGCTGATAAATTTCCCAGAAATTCTAATTCCGGACCATAAAAATATTTCTGCAGCAGACTGTCTTTATAATAAGCATATCGGTAATCATCATTTAGAGAAGAAATAACATCCTCCAGCTCCTGCTGGCTGAGATAATCTGAATCAAAAATCAATTTAAAATTCTTTAAATTCTGGTCCAAAACACCTTTAACTCTGTATTCCAGTTTTGGCATTTCACTTTGATCATAATTTTTAGTAATTTCCAGCAGATTTTTAAAACTGCGGTCAGCAATTCGCTGCTCTACTATATCAAATTCAGATTCAGAATCCAGTGCGGAAAATCTAAGTTCTGAGATTTCTTCTTCCTCAACCTGGGGCTCATAGTTAACTTTGGCCGAGCGAAAATCCTCTTCCATAAATTTATTGAGCACTGCTACTTCATGTTTGCAGTATTCCTCCCAGTCATAAGGACAGTCACAGCTGCTTTCCAACTCCAGGCTGTCCTCATGCAGCCTGATTTTCGATTTAACATCATAGCGTCTCGAACCGGAAACCTGAGCTGAAATCTGGTAGAGATTGGGCTCAAGTTTATTAATTCTGTACTGCAGAACCCGGCCCTGATTATAATAATTTATTCCGCGCCTGTATATTTTATTTGAAACCAAATTTTTAATAAAATTCCTGCTGCTCATTCTTTCAGCTCCTGTGTTGCTCCTTATTTTCTGCCATTTTTTGAATCATCTTTTGAGAAAATTCTTTTATTTCCTCAATTTCATTTTCTATTATTGCCTCTACAATTTTTAAGTTCAACTTCTGGTATTCATGGACTGCAATATTTCTGAAACCAACCATTGCTTTTAATTTTTCTGCTCTCTTCCGGCTGATTAATTTATTTTGGGCCAGAAATTCAAAAGCCTCTCTACTATTTTGAGGGACTCCAAAATCCTTTTCCGCCACAATATGCATTGCAATATCAATTGCTGCTTCTGAGAGACGCTGAATATTTAAAATAATTGAATCCTGTTTGGTATAATTCTTTAGATTCTCTGGATTATTCTGATATTCCTCATTAATTCTTTCAAGACAGCGCTTAACTGTTTGATTTTTATTAATCAAGATATCATCCATCGGCAGCACCTCTTTCAATTTTTTCTATAATCTCTTTTCTTTTTTCAGCTTCTTCACGACTTTTTACATCTATCC
>JBKHFK010000116.1:0-5674 GCA_046540295.1 Halanaerobium sp. | reverse complement strand
GAGCATCAGCATGGAGGAAGATTGAAGCAGGCAGCAGCAGCGAATAATCTGCAGCCAGAAGAGATAATTGATTTTAGTGCCAATATTAATTTTTTGGGGCCACCGGAGCAAATAATTAAAGCAGTCAGAAATAACGCAGCTCAGATTAAAAACTATCCTGAAATCAATTCAAAAAATTTAAAAAAGCTGATAGCAGTCCACCATCAGCTTGAGCCGGAAAAAGTGACAGTAGCCAATGGTGCGGCAGAGATGATCTATCAGCTGACAAAGGTTCTCCAGCCTCAAAAAGTGATGGTTATTGTTCCAACGTTTTCCGAATATGAGCTGGCTGCAGAATCTGTAGGAGCAGAAATTGTTCATTTTCAGCTGCAGAAAGAAACTGATTTTCTGCTTAATTTAGAAAAACTGGAATCAGAGCTTAGTAGAAAAATTGATCTCTTATTTATCTGTAATCCCAATAATCCAACCGGACAGTTAATCAGGGCGTCCGCTTTAGAGCAGCTGATTAAAAAAGCTGCAGCAGCTGGAGTCAGGATTGTGATTGATGAGGCCTTTAATGATTTTTTAGAAAATGGTCAAAAATATTCTGCAGTTAATTTTTTAAAAAAGTATGATAATCTGGTGATTTTAAAGTCAATGACTAAATTGTTTGCAATTCCAGGTTTGAGGCTGGGATATGCACTGACAAATAAAAACTTAAGTTTTAAACTGGAAAATAAAAGGGACCCCTGGTCTGTTAATTATTATGCTCAGCTAGCCGGAGAAATTATTTTTGCCGGTAGTGAAGAAATTGCTGAATATGTAAAAAAGAGTAGAAACAGAACTGCCAGAGAAAGAGAATATCTATTCAGCAGTTTAAAAAAAATTAAATGTTTAAAGGTCTATCAGCCTTCAGTAAATTTTATTTTTATAGATCTTTCGGCCTGCAGTTATACAGCAGCAGAATTGAAATCAGCACTTCTTCGGGAAGCTATTTTAATTCGTAATTGTGACAGCTATCAGGGGCTGCAGGATAATTATATTCGAGTTGCTGTTAAAAGTAGAGAGGCAAATAAGATTTTAATTGAAAAATTAAATTTGCTTTTAAATTAAAAATCAACTGAAGGAAAAGAGGGATTTAAGTGGGAATTATATTAATTCAGGGTGGTGCCCGCAGTGGAAAAAGCAGTTTTGCCGAGCTGATTGCCAGAAAAATTGCAGGTCTGGATGTTATTTATCTGGCCAGTGCTGTGGTCACAGATCAGGAAATGGAATTAAGAATAGAAAAACATCAGCAGCAGCGTCCTGCTGAATGGCAGACAGTGGAAGAAGCCTATAATATAAGTTCCTGTCTAAAAAATATAGAAAAAAATTCAACAATTTTGTTTGACTGTTTAACTACCTATCTCGGCAATCTGATTTTCAAAAAAGAGGGGCAGGATTTCGCTGATATGGAGGCTGAAATCCTGGCTGAAATTGAGAGAATTTTAGAAATTGCCCGGGCAAAGAATTTTAATTTGATTATTGTTCATAATGAAACGGGGAAAGGAGTAGTTCCGGCTTCTAAAATGGGCAGAGATTTTAGAGATATTTCGGGAAGGGCAGCCAGGATGGCAGCGGAATATGCGGAAAAAGTTTATTTAGTTCAGTCAGGTCTGCCGCTTGAGATTAAAGAAAGAGGGCTAAAAAACATTAAAGAATATACTCCAGCTTCTGAGGAGGTCAGGGTGCTTTGACAAAAATTATAAATAATTTTTTAACAGCACTAACTTTTATGAGTCGAATTCCGGTTAAGTTAAAAGAGACTTCAGAATTAAAACTCAATTATTTTCCCCTGGTGGGCCTTCTGCTGGCAGTTATAGTCATTCTGGCTGAATATTTTCTTTCATTTATTTTTGCTGTAGAGATTAGAGCTTTATTACTGTTGATAATTTATGTTTATCTAACTGGTGCCCTCCATCTTGATGGGCTGGGAGACTTTGCTGATGGCTTTTTTGCCGGAAGAGATCGGGATAAAACTGTAAAAATCATGCATGACTCTAATTCGGGAATTTTTGCCCTGGTAACTTTGATTCTACTTTTGGGATTGAAATATTTACTATTTAAGCAGCTTCTGCTTAATCACAGAATCCAGGTACTTATAGTTATGGCTGTATTTTCTCGCTATATTCTGGGTTATGTGATACTCTTTTTTGAACCAGCAGCAGGCAGTGTGCTGGCGGCTGATTTAAGTAAAAAATCAAAAAAAATTGATTTATTTTGCAGTAGTTTAAGCACGGGCTTCATCTTTTTTATCTATTTTTATTTTATAGACAGGATTTTTATATATCCGGTATTTTCAGCACTAATTATCATTTTATTTTTAATTTTTTACCTTGGACACTGGAGCAATAAAAAACTGGGAGGAATAACAGGAGATATTTATGGAACAATTATTGAATTGGGAGAATTGATTTTCCTCCTAACTCTGGCCGCATTTTAAGAGCTTAAATCAGAATTATGTTTTGATATTATTATCTTTAAGACTTAATAACTATAAAATAGGGGATGGTAAAGATGCAAAAAGCAACTTCAGCAAAAAGTAGATATTTAAAGACATCACTGCTGGTAAAAATAGCAATGCTGGTGGCTTTATCTGTTGTCGGGTCATATATTAAGTTTCCGGGACCACTGGGCAGTATCGCTCTTGATTCTCTGCCCGGTTATTTAGGTGTTATAATTATTGGGGGCCCTGCCGGAGGCCTTGTATTAGCTTTAGGCCATCTGCTTTCTGCTCTTAATTCAGGTTTTGTGCTGGGAGCGATTCATTTTTTAATTGCAGTCATCATGGGAATCTGTGGTCTGATTTTTTCTTATTTAATAAAAAAGAATACTTTTCTGGCAGTAGTAATTACGACTCTGATAAATGGGTTAGTTTCGGCTGCAGTTTTAATTCCTTTTTTTGGGCTTCCATTTTTTTATGGAACAGCTCCGGTTTTAACAGCAGCATCATTTGTTAATATCTTACTGGCAGTTATTACTGCTAAATATCTAAAAGATAAGGTAGGTAATTAATAATGAAGCTGCTGAACAGCCAGCGAGATATTTCTCTGCTGCAGTTAAATAAAAAAGAAATACTGGTTATTGCCTGCGATTCAGCAGGAGGGCTGGGAGAAAAAGCTCAGGACCAGCTTCGGGTTTCCAATAAAATTCTCGGCAGATATACTGTTAAAGTACCTTTAATGGAGCTTATGTCACTGGGAGCTGAAGTCATAACAGTGGTCGATAATCTTGCGGTAGAATACGAACCAACAGGTAGAGAAATTATAGCCGGGATTAAAGAAAATTTGGCTCTGATTAATAAATGTGAACTTTTAAATGGCAGTACAGAAGAAAATATTAAAACTGTTCAGACCGCTTTAGGTGTGACAGTGATTGGTAAAGTTTCTATAAAAAAATTAAAAAGATATACTTCTTCAACCAGAAACAATCTAATTGCAGCAGTCGGCTTACCTTTAGTTGGAGATGAATTACTTAAAAATAGATCTCAGGCAGTAAATTTTAAAAATTTTCTGCAGTTAAAAAAGTTATCTTATATTGAACAGTTTTTACCTGTCGGTTCTAAAGGAATCTTATATGAAGCTAAAATTCTGGCTGAAGAAAATAATTTTGATTTTAAGCTGATCAAAAACAAAGTTGATTTAGAAAAATCGGCAGGACCGGCAGCGGTTGTTTTGGTGAGTTTAAAAGAAAAAGATTTAGTTAAGTTAAAAAAGGAAATAAAGCTGCCCGTAAATACTGTGGGAAGACTAGTTTAGTTTAAGACAGCTGTTTTAAATTTAAGCTGCAAATTTTTCTCAGTAATTTTGCATTTGAGCACCTGTCTGTTATAAAATTAAGGAACAGGGAGGATTAAATTGAAAAAAAATTATATTATAGGAACTCGCAACAGTAATCTGGCTTTAAAACAGTGTCAGATAGTAAAAGATAAATTGAAAACAAAATTTCCAGAAGTAAAATTTGAGATCAAAGAAATTTCTACAATTGGTGACCGAGAGAGAGATAAAAAGTTTGCTGATATCAACGTAGAAGGTATATTTGTTAGAGAAATAGAAATAGCTCTGCTGGAGGGAGAAATTGATCTGGCAGTCCACAGTTTTAAGGATCTGCCGACAAGGCTGCCTGAAGATTTAGAAGTAGCAGCTGTTATTGATCGGGCCAACCGCCTGGATGTACTGGCTGGAGCAGAAAAAAAGCTGGCTGAGCTGCCTCTAGGAGCAAGACTGGGCACCGGCAGTCTGCGCCGCAAATCACAGCTCTTGGCTTACCGCTCTGACTTAGAGATTGTTCCCATTCGGGGAAATATAGAAACACGATTAAAAAAAATTAAAAGTCAGAATTTAGATGGTGTAATTTTAGCTGCAGCCGGTCTGGAGCGGCTGGGTTTTAAGGAGCAGATAACAGAATATTTAGCATCTGAGATCTGTCTGCCGGCTGCCAGACAGGGTGCAGTAGCAGTCGAAATTAGAAAAGAAAGTACTGAGCTTAAAAAAATTTTAAAGAAAGCTGAAGATAAAAATACAGCTCTGGAAGTCTGGACGGAAAATGAATTTTTAAAAGAAATGGAAGCAGGCTGTCATGCACCTCTGGCGGCAGAAGCTATAATTAAATCCGGAAAGTTAATTTTAACAGCAGCCGCTGGAGAACTGGACGGCAGCAGGATAATAAAGAAAAAAGCCAGCACTAAAAATTTAAATTTAAATTCTACTCAAAAGCTGGCCCGAAATCTGGCTCAGGAAATAAAAGCAGCCGGGGCAGCAGAAATCTTAGCCAGACTAAAAAATAATAAATCTTAGTCAAAAAATTCAGGGATCTTAATTGACAGAATTTTAATTATAAATAGAAGGAGCAATAAAAATGAATGCAAAGGTCTATTTAACTGGAGCCGGTCCTGGTGATCCGGCTCTTTTAACAATCAAAGCAAAAAGAGCAATTAAAAACTCGGATGTTATCTTATATGATCGACTGGCCAATAACCGTTTTTTAGAATATGCAAAACCTGAGGCAGAAAAAATTTATGTTGGGAAAAAAGCAAAGGATCATCATTATACTCAGTCTGAAATTGAAGCCCTGATTATCGAAAAAGTAAGAGCTGGAAAAACTGTCTGCCGGCTTAAGGGAGGAGATCCCTTTATTTACGGCCGCGGGGGTGAAGAAGCTTTAAAATTGAAAGATGCGGGAGTTGATTTTGAAATTATTCCCGGAATCAGTTCTTCGCTGGCAGTACCACTTTATGCGGGAATTCCCCTAACCCAGAGACATCTGGCATCTTCTTTTGCTGTGATTACCGGGCATGAAGCAGATGATAAGGAAGATAGCACAATTGAAATAGAAAAAATTGCAGCTGCTGTAGATACTCTGGTAGTTTTAATGGGAGTTGGCAAACTGCCACAAACTGTTGAAAGAGTTTTAGCTGCTGGAAAAATTCCTGAGACACCGGTGGCCTTAGTTCGCTGGGGCAGCCGCTCTCATCAGCAGACAATAACCGGAACTCTGGCTAATATAGTTCAAAAAGTTGAAACAGCAAATTTTAAGCCTCCTGCAGTAATTGTAATTGGAGAGGTTGTCAATTTAAGAGAAAAGCTAAACTGGTTTGAAAACAAAAAACTGCTCGGCAGAAATATTCTGGTGACCCGTCCTCGAAGACAGGCTGCTT
>JBKHFK010000115.1:0-5752 GCA_046540295.1 Halanaerobium sp. | reverse complement strand
GAACCAAAATCTCTAAACATACTGACAAATTGAGGTACAACCTGAGTTACTAAAAAGATAACCACTACAAGGCCAACAATTAAAATAACTGCCGGATAATATAAAGCTGAGCGAACCATGGAATTTAACTCATCCTGTCGGTCATAGTGAGCTGCCAGTTTATTTAAAATTCTATCCAAAACACCACCGGATTCTCCCGCCCTGACCAGCTGAATATAGAGTTCCGGGAAAACCGCCGGATGTTTGGCCATTGCATCAGCCAGAGAAATACCTGTCTCCACATCATCCCTGATTTTCTGGATAACATCCTGCAAGCGTCGGTGATCAGTCTGATCTACTAAAATATTTAAAGCATCAACCAGAGAGATACCGGCATCAATCATGGCCGCAAACTGCTGGGAAAATATTGAAAGATCCTTAAGTTTGACCCTGCGGTGCATCTTAATAAATTCGCCGATATCAATTGCCTTTCTTTTCTCACTAATTTCGGTAATATAATACCCTTTATCTCTCAACTGGCGGGCAATTACAGACTTGTTTTCCGCCTCAATAGTCCCTTTGACCACATCTCCATCCCTGGACTTTGCTGTATATTGAAATTCAACTGCCATTTTAAAACCTCCCTCCCGGGACTAAAATTCTCCACTTATTTTTTTCTTAACATATTCCGGATCATCTGACCTGCGCACAGCCTCATCATATTCAATTAAACCCTGCTTGTAAAGATCAACAAGATAGTTGTTCATCATAACCATTCCATATTTACCACCGGTCTGCATTGCTGATACCAGCTGATGAGTTTTCCCCTCCCGAATAATATTTCTGACAGCAGATGTAGCAATTAAAATCTCCAGGGCTGCCACCCTCTGTGAACCATCTTTCCGGGGCAGAAGCTGCTGGGAAATAATACCGCTGATTGAAGAAGCAAGCTGAATTCGAACCTGCTGCTGCTGGTGAGCAGGAAAAACATCAATAATTCTCTCAACAGTGCTCGGAGCATCATTGGTATGCAGGGTAGCAAAAACCAGATGCCCGGTTTCTGATGCTTCAAGAGCAATAGAAATTGTTTCTAAATCTCTCATCTCACCTACAAGGATTACATCTGGATCCTGTCTTAGAGCAGCCCGCAGTCCATTGGCAAAATTAAGGGTATCATTTCCAACTTCACGCTGATGCACAATAGATTGAGCATGAGAATGTAAATACTCAATTGGATCTTCCAGGGTAATAATATGAGCAGGACGATTCTCGTTAACAACATTAATCATTGCGGCCAGGGTGGTTGATTTACCACTTCCGGTTGGGCCCGTACAGAGCACCAGTCCCTTGCGCTGCATGGCAAGCTTATTTAAAATCTGGGGTAAACCAAGTTCATCAATAGTTGGAATCTCCCCTGGAATTACACGTAAAGCTAAAGAAACTGAACCCCGCTGCCGGTAAGCATTGACCCGAAAACGACAGTAACCGGGGATACTGTGTGAAAAATCAACCTCACCTTTTTTACTAAATTCATCCCACTGTTTATCATTCATTAAACTCCTGGAAATATCCTCCAGTTCCTGAATCCCAAGTTTTTCTGGATAATCCTCATAATACTGCAGCTTTCCATTATATCTAATTATAGGTTTCTGTTTCCCGGTAAGATGGAGATCAGAGATGGCAGGATTCTGAGAAATATCCTTCATAACATCAATTATGTCCATTTGCTTCCCTCCCAATTTCTCTATAATTTTTTTGCAATCTTTTAAAATTGAAAATATAAAGTATAAAAATATTTATCAGTGAATAACACTAACCAGTTCCTGATAGCTTATCACACCATCCTTTAACTTTTCCTTACCATCAGTTAAAAGAGAAGTCATTCCTTTATCTCTGGCCAGATCTTTAATTTCAGGCTCAGAAGCCCCTTCTGCTATCATCGCTTCCATTTCTGCCGTAATCTCAATTACTTCATGGATAGCAATCCGACCTTTATAACCATCAGTACACTTATCACAGGCTCCACCTGAAGGTCGCCAGAGTTTCTCTACACTTTGATCGTCTAAAAACTGTTTTTCCTCAACTCCAGCTTCATAAACTTCTTTACAGTCAGGACATAATTTTCGAACCAGCCGCTGAGCTACAACTCCAATTACTGTAGAAGCTACCAGATATCCGGGTACTCCCATATCTAAAAGTCTGGTAATTGCACTTAAGGCATCATTAGTGTGCAGAGTACTTAAGACCAGATGTCCTGTCAGAGCAGCTCTAATTGCAATTTCTGCTGTTTCTTCATCTCGAATTTCACCAACCATTACTATATCCGGATCCTGCCGCAGTATTGATCTTAAGGTTTTAGCAAAGGTTAAACCGGTGTTTGTATTG
The DNA here is from genome assembly GCA_046540295.1 of Halanaerobium sp. Classification (GTDB taxonomy): domain Bacteria; phylum Bacillota; class Halanaerobiia; order Halanaerobiales; family Halanaerobiaceae; genus Halanaerobium. The sequence goes on along the minus strand of JBKHFK010000115.1, from coordinate 3,388 downwards.
GCCTGTACCTGATTAACTCCATCCAGCTGATATTCTACCGGGTCCTCAATTGTAACTATATTTTTTGTTGGTGAATTTATTTCACTTAAAGCAGCAAATAAGGTTGTTGATTTTCCACTGCCAGTGGGTCCGGTAGCCAGCAATATACCGTAAGGTTTTTTAATCAATCTATTAAATCTTTCTCGATTTTCATATCTAAATCCAAGTTTATTTATATCCAAAAGATTATCATCTCTATTTAAAATTCTGATTACAATTTTTTCTCCATAAATTGTAGGAAGAGTTGAAATCCGCATGTCAATCTGCATACTTTTAAAAGTCATCTGTACTCTACCATCCTGTGGAATCCTTCTTTTGGTAATATCCAGATCAGCAATAATTTTTAATCTAGAAATCAATGCAGCCTGCGAATGTTTGGGTACTGTCAACTCCTCGTGCAGAATTCCATCCACCCGGTAACGTACTCTGAGAGAACTTTTTAAGGGCTCAATGTGGATATCACTGGCCTGTTTCTGAATTGCCTGAGTTATGATTAAATTTGTCAGGCGCACAATTGGTGCATCTTCCACCATCTGCCGCAGCTGATCTATTTCCGGCTCATCGTTAATCTGGTTATACTGGTTCAGGCTGTCAAAAATCTCTGAGGTATCTGTATCTATTAAAGAATAAATTTGATTAATAGCACTCATAATTTCCGAATGAGTGGCAATAGCAATATCAACCTTCATCCCGGAGTTAACTTCAATGTTTTCAATAGCAACCAGATCAGTTGGGTCCTGTATTGCCACCTTAAGTGTATTGTCCTCTATATCATAAGGAACGGCATGATGGCGGCGGGCTATATTTTCCGAAATATACTGTGATAGGTGGGCATTTAAAAGATAATTATTTAAATTAACCCGTGGAATGTTTAGCTGAATTTGGAGGGCCTCTGTCAGATCCTTTTCTGTAATATAACCAAGTTCTGTTAGTACCTGCCCCAGCCTCATATCCATCTCTTTCTGCGTTTCTAAAGCATTTTCCAGCTGATTTTGAGTTATATAATTATATTCTAAAAGCAGATCACCGATCTTTTTCTTGGGACTCATACTGATACTCCTTTTTATCCAGTTATTAAAAAAATATTATATGTTAATTTGTAATAATTTGTCGATTCTATTGGGTTATAACTTATTTCGCCATTAAATTTAGAAATCCTGCATATTTCTGTTCAGAGATAAATTTGCTGTCAGCTTTATTTTATTTAACAGAGCCTGATTTTATTCTTCTTTTTTAGCTTCTATATCTCGAACTGCATTTTCGCCAATTTCCAGCCACTTTTTCTTTTTTGGCATCTCCTGAGTCCAGAGTTTAAAAGAAGCCTCTGCCTGATAAATTAAGGTCGGCAGGCCATTTCCAATCTGTGCTCCTCTTTTTTCCGCTTCTTTTAGAATTTTAGTCTTAAGAGGATTATAAACTAAATCAATCACCAGCTGCTTTTCATGCAGGTAATCAGGATTAATTACTATATTTTTAATATCATTACTATACATCCCAACCGGGGTTGTATCAACTACCAGATCGGCTGCTTTTAGAACATCTGCATATTCCTGCTCCTCCAGACTGCAGAAATCGAAGTTTTGCTTAGCATTTTCTTCTCTAAAAAGTTCTGCCAGTTCTTTAGCATTTTCTACAGTCCGGTTAATAATGGTAATATCTTTAAGGTCAAGCTGAACCATGGCGGCAATAACCGCTCTGGCTGCTCCACCGGCCCCAATCACTACTGCCCTTTTATCCTTAACCTTAACTCCTGCTTCCTCAACCTGGCGCTGAAAACCAATTACATCAGTATTGTAACCGGTCAGCCGGCCCCTTCTATTTAATACCGTATTTACCGCACCAGCCGCTCTGGCCAGAGAAGAAAATCCGTTTAAATAGGGAATAATGCTCTCTTTGTGGGGAATTGTAACATTCCAGCCGGCAAAACCTAAATTTTTAAGAGAAGTAATATATTCCCCCAGATCCTGTTCTTTGGTCTCCAGCATCAAATAGATTGCATTGATCCCTAAATCTCTAAAACCATTGTTATGCAGTGATGGAGAAATTGAATGACTCAGCGTTTTTCCCAATAATCCATATAATTTTGTTTCACTATCCGGTATAAAAATGCTCATCTTCTGCCTCCTAAAAAAACTAAATTTAAAATAATTAACTCTTTTAAATAAAAACACGCTGGAGAAATTTACCAGCGCACCTTATATGTAATAGACTACCGAGCTATTAACCCTATTTAAATTTAAAAAATTGTCTGCAGCCTCTCACCCAGTGATTCGAAGTCTTTAATAATAATTTTGCGTTTTTTAATTGTAATCATACCGTCATCAATAAATTTATTGATCAGCTTGGTAACTGTAACTCGAGACGAACCAATTAAATTGGCAATCTCCTGGTGAGTTAAAACTAAATCGATAACTGTTCCCTCTTCGATTTCGCGGCCGAAATCCTCTGCCAGACGCGATAAGAGGCTGGCCAGTCTGCCGGCAGCATCCTGAAAAACTAACTCTCTCACCTGACTGGTTAAAAGTCTTGTCTTTTTAGAAAGAGCCTCAATGATTTTAATTGCCAGTGAAGGCCGGTCAATAATCATTTTCTCCATTTCATTCCAGGGAATGATTAAAAGTCGAGCATCATCCATCACTTCAGCGGTTAAAGGGTGAGGATCTTCGTCAAATAAAGATAACTCTCCAAAAATATCACCTTCCTGCAGAATTGTCAGCACCTTTTCCTTACCTTCTGCCGAAAGCATCGATAATTTTACCTTGCCGTTGACCAGTAAATATAATTTTTTTACACTGTCATTTTCAAAAAAGATAACCTCACCTTTTTCGTAAAATTTAGCATAAGAGTTTTCACATAACATTTCCAGTTCTTCTGGATCCAGATTCTGAAACACAATTAAATCTTTTAAACATTTTTTTGTCTCTTCCATAGCTCAACCTACCTCTCTTTGCTGCTATATATATTATTCTCTATTAATGAAAAAATTCCTTTAAACTTAATTAATTTCTTTACCTGCATTCACTGCAGTAACCATAAAATCTTAATTTATGTTCTGTTATTTTAAAATCATATTTTTCTTCCAGCTCTGTTTCAAAATAATCAATATCCTGATCACTGAACTCAATCAGTCTGCCGCAGCCCTTACAGATTAAATGATGGTGGTGTGCTTCCTTTAAATATATCTCATATTTGCGAGAATCATCATTAAAATCAAGCACATGCACAATATCCAAATTCTGCATCAGCTCTAAAGTCCTGTAGATTGTGGCCATTCCAATATCTTTATCCTTTTCCCGGACAGCCGAAAAAAGTTCCTCAGCAGTAAAGTGCCAGTTTTCTTTTTCTAAAA
>JBKHFK010000114.1:0-5782 GCA_046540295.1 Halanaerobium sp. | reverse complement strand
TAAAAAATTTTTACTGGAATAAATACTGTTATATTTATAATCCTGATAACCATATAAAAAACTGCCCAAAAAGAAAAATAAAATTATTAAAAAAATATAAATAGATTTTTTAGTCTTTTTTAATTCAAAAAATACATAGTAAACTAAGTATAATAGTTCAGCTAAAAGTAATATTTTAAAAAAATAAATCAAATTATTATTAATCAACAAATAACTGCTTAAAATTCCTGTTATTAAAGCCAGAGCAAGATAAAATGCCGGTTTCTGCTGTACTTTCATTGTAAAACAATCTCATCTCTTATATTTTCCAGGGTCTTTTCTCCTATACCACTTACATTAAGCAGATCCTCTTTATTGGAAAAATAACTGTTCTCCTCCCGATACTTAATAATTGCTGCAGCTTTAGAGGGCCCAATTCCACTTAATGTTTCTAATTGTTCCTGATCAGCCTGATTAATATTGATTAGAGAATTATGATTACTCAAATTATGGCTGTCCGGTTCTATTTCTTCAAAATTATCAGCTGTTGAATTATTGAGAGTTTTCTGACTGGAATTTTTATAATTCTCTATTATAACTAATTTTTGACCATCATAAAGTTTTTCTGCCAGGTTTATCTGATTTAAATCAGCATTTTCTTTAAGACCCCCGGCAGCTTTTATTAAGTCAACCAGCCTATCATTCTGATTTAGTTTATAGACTCCCGGCCTTTTAACAGCTCCGGCTAAATGAACAACTATAGTCTTATCCTTTTCTTTGTTTTTTAAATTATCATTCATCCTGTTTAATTCTAAATTATTTAGATTGTTTTCAGAACTTACAGTAGAAACCTGCTTTAAGTTCTGGTTATAATAGAAAAAAATTAACAACAAAACCGCAATTATAATAATAATAGATTTTTGATTTTTCAAAATATCAACACCTCCTAAGGTCTTATTCTGGATAAAAATTAATTTTCCTGTAATATTTTTACTATTTATGCAAAAAAATATAGCAGCTGGAGCTGCTATATTTAAACCTGTCTTAAATAATCTTTTATTTTTTTGATAATTAAATCATTGGCAATATCATTTAAACCACCATGAGGAATAATTATATCAGCCTGATATTTACTTGGCTCTACAAACTTTTGATGCATTGGTTTAACAGTACGCAAATATTGATTTTTTACAGATTCAAATGTCCTATCTCTTTCTTTAATATCCCTGCTAATCCTTCTCAACAATCTAATATCAGCATCTGTATCAACATATATTTTTAAATCAAAAAGATCCTTTAATTCTTCATAATGAAAAATCAAAATCCCTTCAACAATAATTATTGGAGCTGGATTAACTTTTTTCTTCTTTTCCAGCCTCTCATTTGTTTTATAGGAATAAACCGGCCTTTCTATTGACTGTCCCTTTTTTAATTTCTGGAGTTGTTTTACCAGCAGCTCAGTCTCAAAAGAATCAGGATGATCAAAGTTGATTTTATGCTCAGCAACCTTAAAATGACTGCGGTCATAATAATAATAATCATGTTTTAAAATAGTAACTTTATCCTGAAACGAATCTTTCAAAATTCTGGCAAGTGTTGTTTTTCCTGATGCAGTTCCGCCTGCTATCCCAATTAAAAGTGCACTCATTCAGTTAACCCCTTTATAAGTTTTTGTTTAGATTCAGCATTCATTCCTCTTTTTTCATTTTCTTTATTGATCAAATTTTTTTCCTCCCGGCTGAATAAATAACTTCTCAGCTATATCTATAAGTAAATCTTTTTTTAATTGACCGGGCAGCAGGTTACTTGTTTTAATAAAAGCCGGAAGTTTTTTGGTTAAGCTTTTTTCTTTTCTCTGATGATTTTCCCTGACTAACTTTAATAACTCATCAAAAGTATAAATTTTATATCTATCTATATTCAAAGAAGCAGCTAATTCTTCTAACAATCTGCTAACAATTACAGTATAGCTTGACTGATAATCAATTTCTAATAAATTAACTAATTTAGGAATTAGATTTTCAAAAAAAGAACGAAGATATGGCTCTTCAGCCAGTGATAATTGTTTCAAAAGTCTTTCTATAATTTCTCTATCAAGATTTAGTAAAAAATTAATGAAAAAACTTTCGTTTTCTTTAATATCTAAATAATATTTATCTCCGGCCAGACTTTTAAAATATCTCATCGTGTCATAATAACCCATTTTAATATTTTTGCGGGCATTTTGTTGATCAAAATTCAACATTCTTCCAAGCTCCTGACTGGGATTGATAAATATTATTTCTTTATCCTCTCCAGTCTGTTTGTCTGAGTCGCCGAGTCCATAAGTTCTAATTGCAATTATTTTTTTATAGCCTTTATTTTGAAGAGTTTTTATCGGCAAATTATCATAAAAGCCTCCATCAATTAAGATTTTTCCATCAAATCGCTGCAGTTTAAATGCAGGCAGATAGGAACTGGCCATAATATAATCAACAACTTTACCTTCCGGAATATCTTCTAAAAATAATTCCAGGGGTTTTAAATCACTTAAAGAAAGTGTAACTATCGCAAAATCCATTTCTGACTTTCTTAAACTCGATTCGTCAATGTTTTCTTCTAAAATCTCTCTCAAATATGAATTGTCTAGACCACGGTTCTGCAGCACCTCTTTGGCTTTAGTCAGAAAATATGATAAATTATTCTGATTAATACTTAAATTTAAAAGTTCAGATAAATATTTATCCTCTATATTTAAAACTTTTGAGGTAGAAATATTATACCAGTAATCATAAGCTAGATCTAATTTATCCTGCACAAACATGGCACCATTCATCGCTCCAATAGAAGTGCCGGCAACTGCTTCAATTTCAATATTTAATTCTTTCAGAGCTTTAAGAGCACCAATATGATAGGCACCTTTAGCTCCGCCACCTTCAAGTACCAGTCCATACATCTTAAATCCTCCATCTGCCATTATATTAAAATATTAAAAAAAGAATACCTTAAATATAAATAAACTACAGTCCCCTGACTGCAGTCAAATGGCGGGAATGTGTGGGAATCGAACCCACCACAGACAGGTCCGCCTGCCTGCCATTAGATTTGAAGTCTATGATGTCCACCATGGACACAGCCACTCCCACATATTTTCTTCTCTAATTTTAACATGATATTTACAGTTATTCAAGCACTTATCCAAAAACTAACTTCTATCCTCTCAAACTAAATTAATTGAATTATCAATCCGTCAGATATCAATAAATATTTTTTTAATAAAAATATTTAAACTAGGAAAACCACTCTGCTCGCAAACAGAGTGGTTTTCTCACTTCTCCATTCTTAAATAATACTTAATTATTTAAAATGAAGTTTGTCGAGGGAATATCGACAAATTCTATTTAATTGTTTTAACCCAGAGACCCCGTTCATAACCTTTACTGTGATCAATTTCTAAACAGTTAAAACCAAGTCCCTGATAAAAACAAATTAATTTTTTGTTTTCTAAAGAAGAATAAAGCTGAAGATAATGAGCATTCAATTCTTTTAATTTGGCAACAGCCTGCTGAAAAAGCATGGTACCCAATCCCTGATTCTGGTAATCAGGAGAGACAGCAAAACGTTTAAGAAGATATCTTTTTTCACTTATTTCTTCAAGCCTGAGAGATGCAATGATCTGCTTTCCATCAGTCAAAACTAAAACTATGTTATTTTTTAAATCTTCTTTTACAGCCCCCAGTTCTTCTCTCAAGGCAGAATTGATTACTTCTTCCCCGCTATTCTCTTTATTCTTTTTTTTAGCATAATCTGCAAAAGCCTGCTGCATTAAAACATGGATTTCTTCTGCATCAGATAAATTACCCTGTCTACATGTATACTCATCTTTTTTATTAACTGCTGTCATCACCTCAATCAACCCCTATAATGTAGCTGTCATGACAGCTTTTATTGTATGCATTCTATTTTCTGCTTGATCAAAAACCCTAGAATATTTACTTTCAAAGACCTCATCAGTGACTTCCATTTCTTTTAAACCATATTCTTCAAATATTTTCTGACCATTTTCAGTTTCTGTATTATGATAGGCCGGCAGACAGTGCAAGAATATTACATCCTGATTTTCTGTCAGTTCAATCATCTCCATATTAACCTGATAAGGAGTTAAAAGTTCAATTCTTTTTTCAAATTCTGCTTCTTCTCCCATTGAAACCCAGACATCAGTATAAATTGCATCTGCCCCTTTAACACCTGTTTCTACATCAGCTGTTAATTCAATTTTAGCTCCTGAATCAGCTGCCAGTTCTATACACTCCTCGACCAGTTCTGGCTCCGGCCAAAGTTCTTTAGGAGCGACAATAGTGTAATTAACTCCCATAATCGCCGAACCTACCATCAGAGAGTTTGCCATGTTATTGCGGCCATCACCTGTATAAACCAGATTTAATCCTTCTAGCTTGCCAAAGTTTTCTTTGAGGGTTAAAAAGTCAGCCAGAATTTGAGTTGGATGATAAAGATCAGTCAATCCATTCCAGACTGGAACCCCTGCATATTCTCCTAAGATTTCTACAGTTTGGTGTTCATAACCCCTAAACTCAATTCCATCAAACATTCTCCCTAAAACTCTCGCTGTATCAGCAACAGTTTCTTTTTTTCCAAGCTGAATATCATTTTTACCAAGATATTCGGGCATTCCACCTTCATCTTTTGCTGCAACCGCAAAGGCACATCTTGTTCTTGTGGATGGTTTTTCGAAAATCAAAGCAATATTTTTCCCTTCCAGACTATCTCCTCTAATCCCTGCTCTCTTTTTAGCTTTTAAGTCTTCAGATAAAGTAATTAAATAGTTGATTTCTTCTTTGGAAAAATCTTTAAGAGTTAATAAATTTCTTCCCTTTAAATTATAAGCCATAATTATCTCCTCCTTGAATTCTCACTGACTTTAAAACAATCTTTACTATTGATTAGCATTACTCAATTTAATAATTTAAACTGATAAAATTTGAAGTTAAAAAAAACTGCTCAACTGATAAAATCTATATAAACTAAAAAAACCCCGTACTCTTATCTAAAAGAGACGAGGAATTACCCGTGTTGCCACTCTAGTTGCCAGTATAACTGACCACTCTAAAACTTAACGCGTCAAACGTCTCCACCTACTATTTTTCAGCAGAGCTCCTCCTGAGTGCGCTTCAAAATAATTTGTCTAACGGACTCACAGCTGTTCCGTCTTGCTTTAAAACAAAATTATTTTTACTCTCTCATTCATAGGATTTATTTATTTTATCATTAATCTTATTTTTTATTATTATATCCCCGGACTGAAAAAATTGCAAGCATTTTCAAAAAGTAAAAATATTCTGATAACATTTAAATCTCAATTAATTTCCATTTTCCCTTTTTAAATCGATAAAATACATAACTCCCTCTGACAGTCCAGTCAATGACCATTGCTGTCCAGGCACCAAGCAGACCAAATCCCAGTGGATGGACTAAAATATAGCCTAAAAACAGGCGAAAAATCCAGGTTGATATAGCTGTAGAATAAAAAACTGCCTTTGTATCTCCCGCTCCCCGAAGAGCACCAGAAAATATAAAATGTGTCCCCATTGGAATCTGAGCCAGAGCAATAATCCTTAAATTTAAAGCTGCTTTTGAAATTATTTCTGGATCTGATGTATATAATCTAATTAATTGTTCCGGTAAAATTAAAAAAACTACTGCCATAAAGCCCATAATCATTGAGCCTATCTTCCAGGCTTCAAATGTCCCCTTTTCAGCTCCAGCTGGATTTTTTGCGCCCAGATTCTGACCAACTATGGTTGTT
>JBKHFK010000113.1:0-5816 GCA_046540295.1 Halanaerobium sp. | reverse complement strand
GCGGATTTCTTCCATTAATATTTCTTTGTCAGAGACCATAAAGTCATGAACAGGGTGACCCTCTTCTGCTTTCCAGCCAACATAATCATCTACTGTAGAATAAATAGTTTCTCCCTCTGGATTATACTAGCCAATTTCCTGAACCTTTGTCTGCTCCATAATCTCTCTCAGACGCTCATTACTGAGATTATCACTATTTAAAGCTGTCACATTTGCTGCAGCTTCAATTTTTTCTTCCAGCATTTTATTAATTGTTTCCAGTGAATTACTGTTATCAGCAACCTGTTCTTCTATTTGTTCTGCCAGGTTTAAACTATTATTATACTGTTCTTCAAATAAATTTTCTTTTAAAACATTTGTTGCTAAAAAACCAATACCACTGACACCAATTAAAATTAAAATAATTGGTATTATCAGAAACTTAATTTTAAAAGATAGATTATCAAATATGTTCATTTTTATGCTCTCCAGTTAATATTCTTTTTTCTGTAGATTTTAGCTTAAAATAATTAAGTAACTCAAACCAGTAAAAAGGAGTTGTAGAGCCTGTTTCAATTTTTATTTTAAAACAGACTCCTTCTCCTATATTTAAGAAGCAACCATTAATCCAGTTTGCTAAAATTAAATTATATTAATCAGTTATTCAATAAAACCTGCTTTTTGTAATTCCTCTCTTGCTTCTGCTTCATCTGCTTCCGCTACCAGAATCACAGGTCCGGTACAACCCATACCAGTTTCAGCATAAATATCTTTTTTCCAGAGGGCTTCTTTTGCTGCTTCGATTTCCAGAATATCAATACCTGCTATTTCTTCTCCAGTAACTTTCTTAGCAGGTGCTTCTATTTCTTCATCTTTAGCAGCAGAACTGCTTTCTTTAAGTTCGGATATTATATTTTTTAGTCCCGCATTATTAGCAGCTTTCATCTCATCTTTCATGATCTCTAATAAATTACCCTTAGTTACCTCTGCCATAAATTTAATGGCATTGGCAATTACCGGTGCTCCAGAAGCGCGAGAGATAATACCTATTAATTTATCAAAGTTTTCTCCAATTCCAGGTCCATAACCATAACCAACAGCTTCGTACTGGCCGCCTGTATTAAAGGCAGAAAATACTTTCATCAGCATATTTCCGGTTAAGGTATCAGTGACCATAACATCTGGAACTCCTAAAAGCAGATCATTACCTCTCATCACAGAACCACCATCTGCTCTGACAGAAGTTGCAAATTCAAAATCATAACCATTTTTCTTTAACTTCTGTAAATTCTTTTCAACCAGCCTTGCTCCTTCAACATTTAAAATCCCTACAGTTGGTTTTTCAATCCCCAGAGATTTTGCAGCTGCAATACCATAAATAGTATTTTTCAGCATTGATGGAACCCGATCAGTATCAGTAGTACCAGTAGTTGTGGCAATTAACATTTCTTTTCCCTGACCGGGAGTTACTACTCTCCCTACGGTCGAAACACCCAAAGGAAAATTATAATGTAAGGTAACAGCGGCATCCAGCTGATTATTATCCAGTTTCTGATCCATTATCGAATGAGCATCAGCCAGACAGCTGCATTTTTCTTCCTCACAGCCGATTAAATCTACTTCCAAATCATTATATTTATTTTCAGCCAGCCGAGCAGCTTTTTTTAATTCATCAATTCCATGTTCGCTATCCAGTAAAGTCAAGCCAATTTTCTTTTTATCACCAAACTCACCGGATTCAATAGCTGCTGCAACCTCATTAAACACTCCGGCAACTCTTTCTTTTACATTCTCTGTCATTTTATCCACCTCACTCGGTTTCGCCGAGAAGATTATCTGCCATCTGGCGCATAGCACCGGCGATCATATTTTTGATTTCTTTATCACTTACACTGCTTTTTTCTTCCTGCTTTCCAGAATTTTTCTCCATTACAAAAGAAACTCCATCAAACTGATTTGTCATTCTGCCGAGGAAAAGACTCCCCTTACCAATAATCATTGCCTTTTCAATCTGACCGTCTCTCATCATTTTAGCAGCCGGTCCAATAAAAGGAACTCCTGAAGGGATATGGCCCTGAGTAGGAGCAAATCCGGGCATTCCATGTTTGTCAACAAAATCCATCAGTTCTTTTCTTTCTAAATCTCCTCTTTTTACACCCAGAGCAGCAATCATTTTATAATTAGATTCTGGTACATCTCCTGCTCCTGCGGGTTTTGTAACTTCCGGATTCTGCATTTCTACAGAATATTTATCAATATCTTTAATTCCTAGATCATTTTCATCTAAAGGATCAGTTACCAGTGAGCTGATTACAGCCTGAGGGGAAGAACCTGTTCCAACTTTATGGCGGCCGATAATGTCAGTTCTAATCACCGGACTCTTACCATCATTTTTGGAAATTAAAACAGCAAATCCACCAAGTGTATCTTCTAAAACTGGCATCTCTTTTTTGATATGATCCTTACCATTCATACCAAGCTTGGCTACTGAACCACCTGCTGCAACCAGAACATTATCGTAAATTCCTGCTTTTACTAAGGCAGCAGCATTAACAACTGCATGAGCCGGAGCAGCACAGAAACTTCTAACATCTGAACCATTTGCATTCTGACAGCCCGCCATCTCTGCTATAGCTTTGGCGAAGTTACCTCCACCTCGCTGATTAATATCTCCACATGCTTCTTCAGAACATTCCAGAACATAATCAATATCATTTAAATCAATATTATTCTTCACAGCCATATTTTTAACAGATAATACTGCCGAAGCTTTTGCAACTAAATTTTCTAAAATAGTATGTGCATTAAGATTAACATCACTTTCATGTGCTCTTTTTACACAGCCTATCAATTTATTATCTAAATAAAGTGGTTCTGCCTGATTTTCTAATAAAGCCTTAAGCTCAGAAACTGCTTCCCCTTCGCCAAGCTTAATTTCCATCTCTTTTAAAATAGGATGTTCTGCAAGTTTTGGCTCAATATCTGCAATAAATTCCTGGCTGAGCTTGACTAAATCAAATACATCAACATGTTTTATTAAGGCATAAAATTCATCTTCCGGCATTATTTCACCAAAATCTCCAAAACGATTGCCTTCAACAAAATTTACCTCTTCATACCATGGGTTTTCAATATCCTTTAATTCATCCGGTAAAATATTACCAATATAAGCCTGATTTGGTGCATAAGCAACTACTTCTTCAAAAGTTCTTAAATAATCATCCAACTTTTTTAAATATTCATCATCAGGATTTTTAGCTCTGGTAGTAGTCTGAGTAGATCCACCCTCCTTAAGAATATTGGGAGTATGTACCAGAATATATCCTGAAGCTTTAATTACTGGAAATTCCACTGTATTCACCTCCAAATTTTTTAAAAAACTCTCTACCCCAAATTAAAATTATTTGGGGTAGAGAATAATCAATTACTATGCTCTAGCTTCTAATTCTTTTCTAATATCTTCAACTTCTAATTCTTCACCACTAAGATGCTCTACTTTTTCTCCATTTTCGTAAAATACTATTGAAGGAAGTCCTAAAACTTTTTGACCAATAGCAAGTCTTCTGTTACCTTTAATGTCCAATTTAGCAAACTTAAAATCATCTGCAAACTCTTCTGCCAGTTCTTTTACATCAGGCATTATGTCCATACAGAGATCACAGCTCTCACTCCAGAAATCTACAACAACCTTACCCTCATAATTAAGTACCTCTTCTTCGAAATTGTCTTTGTTAAGTTCAATCATTTTTATTCCTCCTTAAGAATTTTATATTATTGCTTCAATCTCTTCTTTTTCAGGTCTAACTAATTTTGAAGCAACTTTACCAGATTCAAGTTTAAGCAGTGTCGGTATTTCTTCGATATCATATCTGTTGGAAATCAATCTATTTTTATAGGTATCAATTTTGATAAATTTATAACCCTGATCTTCAAGCTCCATACTTTCTAATTCACTGACAATGTCCATACTCTCCTGATCAGTTACACTCCAGAAAGCAACCAGAGCCGGCTTGTCAGAGTTAACTACATGGTTCTGCCAGTACTCTTCTTCTTCAATATAGCCCTGGGCCATCACTGCAGCAGTAGCACCGTCACCGGCAGCTGTAATTACCTGCCTGACAACTTTATTTCTTACATCACCAACTGCATAAACACCGGGCTGATTTGTTTCCATTTGCTTAGTTGTTTCCACATAACCGCCTTCAGTTAAATCAACAACACCTTCTAAAAAATCTGTACTGGGAACTCTTCCGACAAAGAAGAAAACTCCGGAGCAGTCAATCTCAGATTTCTCACCATTTTTGATATTTTTAACTACTGCCTTTTCCACAATTCCCTCACCTTTAACTTCATCAAGCACAGAATTCCAGACAAATTCAATTTTTTCATTTTCCATTGCTTTTTCCTGTAGAATCTTTTCCGCATCCATTACCCCTTCATCATGGATGACTATCATTGTAATTTTGTTGACAAATTTACTCAGATAAATTGACTCTTCAACAGCTGAGTTTCCATTACCAACTACAACAACATCTAGGTCTGTAAAAATATCTGCATCACAGGTTGCACAGTAAGATACTCCCTTACCTTTAAATTCTTCCTCACCCTTTATTCCTAATTTTCTGGGTTCAGCACCTGTAGCAATCACAACACTTTTAGCCCTATACTCTTCGTCTTTTTTAGTTTTGACAACTTTTTCAAAACCATTAACTTCAAGAGACTTTACTTCTCCCCGCTTAAATTCAGTGCCAAATTTTTCAGCATGAGTGCGAAATTTTTCCATTAGCTCAGAAGCAGTAGTCTCCGGTACTCCTGGATAATTTTCCATATCATGATAGGTACCAGGCTGACCACCAGTTTTTCTTTTAGCTTCTAAAACCAGAGTTTTTAATCGGGAACGAGAACCATAAATTGCGGAAGACATTCCACCTGGCCCACCGCCTAAGATTATTAAGTCATATTTTTCGCTCATATTTTTCCTCCTAAATGAAATTATTTATTAAAATTTAAATGAAATTAAATACATAAATTTGTTAAATTTAACAAATTTATCTTTCTTTTCTTGCAATTTTACTAAAGCTGTTGTATTCTAAATATAGAATATTTTGTTTTATAATCATTTTAAAGGGTGTGTAGTAATCATGATTGACTTTGATAATAAAGACATTAAGAAAAAAAGAACACTTAAAATATTTATTGAAGCAACCCGCGATTTAATCGAAGAAAAGGGTATAGATCAAATAACAATCCGGGAGGTTGCCAAAAAAGCAGGTTATAATAGTGCTACTATCTATAACTACTTTGATAACTGCAACCAGCTAATCTTTTTTGCCTCTCTTGATTTTCTGGGCGAATACAGTCTGGCAATGCCAGATTACATAGCAGATGCTGATAATAAAATTGATCGATTCATAAAAATGTGGGAATGCTTCTGTAAATATTCATTTGAAAATCCCAGAATCTATTATGCAATTTTCACAGATAACATCGGAGATCATCCCGAAATTTTAATGGAAAAATATTTTAAAATCTTTCCGGAAAAGTTAGATACAGCACCTGAAGACCTGCTGCCGATGCTCTCAGATCCGGATCTCTCACATCGAGCTGCTATTGCTTCCAAACCACTGATTGAAAATGATTATCTCAGCGAAGAAATAGCCCGGCAAATGGATAATATGATCACCTATATTTATCACGGTATGCTGACTTTAATGGTCAATGAAAGAATTGAACATAATAGTGATGAAGCACTTGAAATTATTAGCAGTCAGATAAGAGCAATTGTAGAAAATGCTATCTGCTGTCATCAAGAATAACTGTAAATCCCCCGGCATAAT
>JBKHFK010000112.1:0-5824 GCA_046540295.1 Halanaerobium sp. | reverse complement strand
TTCCTTCCCAAGCTTTATTTAACAGGGCATTCTTTTTAAGCACAGCCTTGACTAATTTATTTTTATTTTTTGCGGCAGTTCCTTTTCAGAGAACATTAATTTCCAGCCGGGGAGCAAGAAGTCTTTATCCTTATTTATTACACGGCTTTATAGTTATTTTTCTTGTTAAATTTGATTTGTTTAATTTTTTAAGTCCAGGACTCAATTTTATAATTTATCTGCTGCTGGGATTATTTTTTAGCTGGCTTCTGTCAGGTAGAAAAAGCAGGGATATTTTCAAATATATTTTAGAATTTTAATCTTTTAGTCTGGGGAGTGTAATAATGGCATTATTTACTGCTTATTTACCGCTGTGGAAAGAGGCTTTGATTCTTGCCTGGCCGGTAATGCTCAACCATATTTTTGTAACAGCAATGAGAACTACTGATATGATCTTAATGGGTTATTTTGGTCCGGCTGCAGTTACTGCAGTTGGACTGGGAGATGTCTGGGAGAGTATTATTTTAAGAATCGGCCTGGGTCTGGGAAGCGGAAGTATCTCACTGATCTCTCAGGAAAGCGGCAGTAATACTGCCGCTGCCAGGGCCAATAAAGACCTTGTTTTATCTCAGGTTATTTTTGTGTCCTTAATTATTGGGATTCCCTTTATCTTCACTGCCCTCTTATTTGCAGAAGAAATGATTGCTGTACTTGGAGCAGCACCTGAGGTAATAAAACTGGGGGCTCAGTATCTGCTGATAATTTTTGCTGCTGCTCCCTTCAGGATTATTTCTATTATTGCCGCCCGAGCTCTGCAGGGAAGTGGAGATACCAGAACTCCAATGGTTGTAGAAGTTATTTCCAATATAATTAATATTCTGGTTTCGGTTGGGCTGGCCCTGGGAATCGGCTTTTTTCCGAAAATCGGGGTGCCTGGAGTTGGAATTGGAACCTTTACTGCTAAAACTATATCAGCTGTTATTTTTATCCTGATTTTTATGAGTTCCAAAAGTGAATTTAACTTAAAAAATCCAATTAACAGCTGGAATTTTATTCTGATCAAACAACTCTTTAAGGTAAGTACTCCTAAAATTCTAGAAGGACTTTTCCAGAGCCTGATTACCTTTCCTTTCAACTCAATAGTGCTTTTATTTGGGACTGAAGCTGCTGCAGCCTATCATATTGCAAGACGGGTTTTTCAGCAGTTAATTGCCCCCATGCACCGCTCTTACTATACTGTAACTGCTATTTTAAGTGGACAGAAAATTGGAGCGGCCAGAGTTGAAGACAGTAAAAAAACAGTGGAAGCAATGCTGATTTTAACTGTGCTTTCTATCGGCAGTTTTTCCCTTTTAATCTTTTTCAGTTCTCCTTATCTGGTCAGACTTTTTGGTGATAACCCGGCAGCACTGGCCATGGCGGTTCGATTTCTTAAAGCTTTGAGTATCGGAGGACCTGTAATAACCATTTATGGGGTGCTGGCCGGTCATTTAAATGGTGCCGGAAATACCAGATCGGCTCTTTATGGAAATCTGCTTTCACAGACTTTTTTAAAACTCGGCTTAAGCTATCTGCTGGGTGTATATTTAAATCTGGGCCTGGTTGGGGTATTAATCGCCCTTCCTGCTGACTTTTTTGGAAGAGCTCTCTGGGTTGGCCGTAAATATCTAAGTAATGACTGGATTGAAGAGGCAGATTTTATGATAAGTGAAAGAAGAAAACAGGATGATATTTAAGCAGACTAAAATTATAAATATTGAAGGGAGTTATTTGCTAAATGATTTTTCAGAAAACTAAAATAAAGGATATCCCACAGGTTATGGAAATAATTAAAGCCGCTCAAAATTATTTAAAAGCAGAGGGAATAGACCAGTGGCAGAATAATTATCCAAATCCAGAGACTATCAAAAAAGATATTGCAGATGGTAATTCCTATTTAATCAGAAATCAAAAAGAAATTGTTGCCACTGCAGCAATAATTTTTGGCCATGACCCCACCTATGATTTTATTGAGGCTGGAGAGTGGATTGCTGAGGGAGAATACGGAGTTATTCATCGGGCTGCAGTTGCAGAGGCTTATAAGGGGCAGGGAATAATGGGCAGAATTTTTGCAGAAACATATCAGCTGGCCAGAAAAAAAGGAGCAGCCAGTATTCGAATTGATACCCACCCTCAAAACCAGCCGATGCAGAGGGCAATTAAAAAAGAGGGCTTTAAATACTGTGGAATTATATATACCAGCGATCAGAGTAAAAGGTTGGCCTACGAAAAGCTGATTACTAATTCTTAAAGAAGGGAGTAATTAATGAAGGATCTTAAATATTTAAAATTATTAGCAGAACAG
Source organism: Halanaerobium sp. (assembly GCA_046540295.1). Classification (GTDB taxonomy): domain Bacteria; phylum Bacillota; class Halanaerobiia; order Halanaerobiales; family Halanaerobiaceae; genus Halanaerobium. Next base: position 3,501 of record JBKHFK010000112.1, on the reverse strand, counting down.
TTTCCAAATATTCCAGCTGTCAGCACCGAAATTATTAACCTTAAGGCAATTTTAAACCTGCCTAAAAGTACTGAGCATTTTTTGACTGATTTACATGGAGAAGCTGAGGCTTTTAAATATATGTTAAAAACTGCCTCGGGAGTAATTGAGTATAAAATTGATCAGATATTTGAGGACAGATTAACCGATACAGAAAAGAGAGAGCTGGCAACTTTAATTTTTTATCCAAAAACAAAAATGAAGGAGCTTGCAGAAAGGGGAGGAATTCCTCCTGAATGGTATAAAGAAGCACTGGATTATATGGTTCAGATTTCACAGGAGGTTTCTTCGATTTATACCAGATCCAAGGTGCGGAAGGCTCTACCGGAAAAGTTTGCCTATATTATCGAAGAGCTGCTGCATATTAAAGGAGGAGATCCCAATAAAAAAGATTATAAAGAACAGATTCTGACTACAATTATTGAAGTCGGACAGGCGCGAGATTTTATAATTGCTCTTTCGGAGCTGATTCAGTCTTTTGCGGTTGATAAACTGCATATAATCGGGGATATTTTTGACAGGGGACCGGCACCTGATGTGATCATGGATGTTTTAAAAGCCCACCATAATGTTGATATCCAGTGGGGAAACCATGATATTTTATGGATGGGGGCAGCTCTCGGGCAGCCGGCACTGATTGCTACTGCCCTTAGAATTGCCCTCCGCTATGGTAATCTGGAATTTTTAGAAGAGGGTTATGGCATTAATATGCGGCCTCTGGCCCGTTTTGCGATGAATCACTATCAAAATCTGGACCAGAAAATTTACCGGCCGCGGCTGATCAATCGAGAACTGGATAAAAATGAAATTAAAATTATGTCTCAGATGCATAAGGCGATAGCGGTAATTCAGTTTAAACTGGAAGGACAGCTGATCAAAAACAGACCTGAATTTAAGATGAATGAAGCCCTGTATTTAGAAAAAATTGATTATGAAAAAGGTATTTTAGAACTTGATGGGAAAAAATATCAGCTGACCGACAGCAGTTTACCTACAGTTGATCCCGGTGACCCCTATAGTTTGAGCGGCTGGGAGGAAGAGGTAATAGAACAGCTCAGCTATTCATTTAAAAACAATGATAAACTGCAGGAAGATATCCGCTTTTTATATAATAACGGCAGTATGTATAAAAAATATAATGGCAATCTCCTATTTCACGGCTGTGTACCGATGTCTGAAACTGGTGATTTTTCTACAGTGGAGGTCAACGGAGAAAAATACAGTGGTAAAAAGTTGATGGATTTCTTTGATGATGTAATCCGGCACAGCTATTCCAGCCAGGCCGCTGAGACTCAATTTAAAGACTGGCTCTGGTACCTCTGGCGGGGTGAGCTTTCCCCACTCTTTGGTAAAGATCGAATGACTACTTTTCTGCGTTATTTCACTGATGAAAAAGAGCCGGAACTCTACCGGGAAAATAAAAACCGTTATTATCAGGCCAGAGAAAAAGAGTATATCTGCAAGAAAATACTGGCTGAATTTGGACTGGATCCGGAAAGCGGGCATATTATTAACGGCCATACACCGGTGGCTGAGAAAAAAGGAGAGAGTCCGATTAAGGGTAATGGCAGACTGCTGGTGATTGATGGGGGAATTTCTGCTGCCTATCACGAAAAAACAGGAATAGCAGGTTATACTCTAACTTACAGCAATACCAAAATGCGTTTGATCTCTCATGAACCCTTTATCAGCAAAAAAAATGCCCTGCATAAAGACAGCAGGGATACAATTTCGGCAGCAGAAGTATTAAAGTTTGAGCAGCCGCAGAAAATAGCAGATACCGATATTGGTAAAAAATTAAGTGAAGATGTAAAATATTTAATGCAGCTGCTTGATGCCTATCAGGATGGTATTATTAAAGAAAAATACAGCTAGTTTGCCGATCAATAGTTATCAGTCTGAATTTCCTTACTTAAAATTTTAATCTGCAGGCTTTGATATCATAGAGCTTTTTAATTTAATTCCGCATATATTTCTTCAGCTAAATAAGAACTTCTAACATGAGGACCGGAGGAGACTGCCTTAAAACCGCGGGCCAGGGCTTTTTCTTTTAGCTCTGCAAACTTTTCCGGTCTGATATATTTTTTTACCTCTATATTTTCATTTGTCGGCTGCAGATACTGTCCCATGGTTAAAATTTCTACTCCAGCTTTAAGCAGATCATCCCAGACTGCAGATAATTCACTTTCACTTTCTCCCAGTCCGAGCATCATTCCTGATTTAATTAAAATATTTGGCTCAGCCTCTGCTACTTTATTTAGCACCCTCAGAGACTGCCGATAATCTGCCTGGGGTCGCACCTGCTCATAAAGAGAAGGTACTGTTTCAATATTATGATTAAAGATTTCTGGCCGGGCGGCAGTAACTTTGTCAATTGCCGGCTGGTAATCATTAAAATCAGGGGTCAGAACCTCAATTGAAATTTCAGGACAGCATTCTCTGATCGCCTCAATAACTCTTACAAACTGTCCGGCTCCACCGTCTTCTAAATCATCCCGGGTTACTGAAGTAATAACAGCATGCTTTAATTTCAGCTTTTTCACAGCCTCTGCAACTCTCTCTGCCTCAGCCGGATCAACTTTTTCCGGTTTCTGGTGGCTTACCGAACAGAAGCTGCAGTTGCGGGTACAGTACTGTCCTAAAATCATAAATGTGGCTGTTTTTTTGCTGTAGCATTCCCCGATATTGGGACAGCGAGCATTCTGACAGACAGTATTTAAATCTAAATTTTTGAGCATATTTCTGGTAGCCAGCATCCCTTTCTGCAGGGGATCTTTCTGGCGCAGCCATTCTGGTAATCTTTTGCGAGAATTTTTATTTTTACTAACCATTTTAATCACCCTTCACCTTTTACCTACCGTTTATAGGTCCAATTTTTTCCATTATATTTTTCTTCTGCCAGCTCTTCTGCCAGCTTTTTTTCGTCTGCAGTTAAAGTACTGCTTTCAAAATCAATCTTTAATTTTTCAGCCAGACCGGAACTAAGAGCCTCGATTAACTCCTCCTTTTTAAATTCAAAGCCGGCCTCTTTTAGGTTTGTGGATTTAGCTTTAAAGATTCTCCTGCCTTTTTTTCTCAGCCTATCTGATTTGTAATTTAAAAGCTCAAAAATATTCTGACCGGAATTATCCAGCGGCAGTGAGCCGTGCTGTAAAATTGTATTCATTTTTCGGCGCTGAGCACTGCCGATTAGTTTTTTATTATTAATAATCACTTCATACCAGGAGGGAGCATCAAAACAGGCAGCCGATTTACCCCGCGGAGCTTTTTTACCCCTCTCAACAGCCTTCAGCTCAGCCGGAACTCCCAGTTTCTGCAGACCTGCAGCCAGACCACTGCTGATCTGCTGATAGCTTTTTTCTATTGAATCGGCCAGCAAATTATAATCTTCTCTAATAATAATACTGTAGGTTAATTCCCGGTCATGTAAAATTGCCCTTCCACCAGTAAGTCTGCGTACAG
>JBKHFK010000111.1:0-5836 GCA_046540295.1 Halanaerobium sp. | reverse complement strand
TCATTTCTGTTACCAGATCTGCATATTCTATTAGCTCTGCAGCCGCATAACGACCGGTGATTACTACTTCTACTCCCGGAGCCCGATTTTCTAAAACCTCAATTAACTCTTCTAACTTAAATAGCTCATAATAAACGGCAATATTTGCTTCATCCAGGATTACCAGCTGATGCTCACCTGCTTTTAAAATTTCTGCTACTTCCTCCAGCCCTTTCCGGGCTGCATTTATATCTTCCTGTTCAGCCTTTCCCTTAATAAAATAATCTAAACCATACTGTTTAATCTCAATTTTTTCTATCTTTTTTAAACTTTTTAATTCACTGTATTTCATTCCTTTGACAAACTGAGCAATATAAACATTTTTTTCTGCTCCCACCGCTCTCACTGCCAGTCCAAAGGCAGCAGTTGTTTTTCCCTTGCCCTTACCTGTATAAACGTGGACCATTCCCCGCATTTATTACACCACCTAATTATCAAAAATGATTTTATATAATTCCTCAAGCTCAATATGCTTTCTGAATTCTGCTGCCAGATAATTGTAATTATCCTCTCTGATCTGGGCTGCACTTTTTTCTAATTCTAAATTTGGGTTTAATCCCTTCTTTTGCAGAAGATGATTAATTAATGCTTTTCTAAAAACATCGTTTTTGAAAATATCATGAAGATATGTACCCCAGACATTTCCGCTGTCATTTACTGCCCCATCAGTGACCACTCTCTCTAATTGACCGGATTTTTGTCTTTTTAACTTAAATAAAGCCTGCTGACCCCTATCTCTAAAAGTCCTTCCCTGGTGGATTTCAAAGCCAGTTAAGACTTCAGCCCCGATATTTTTTAAAAAATCCAATTTGTTTAAGCTCTCCGCCTCGACCTGGCGTGTTACTTTTTCGGCTTCCAGAACAGTTTTGATTTTTAAAAGTGAAAGCCCTCTAATCTCCTGCTCAGTTCCTTCCAGCTGATCCGGATCAGAAATTTTATGGCCCAGCATCTGGTAACCTCCACAGATACCTATAATCATTGTCCCATTTTCTGCCTCTTCAATAATTTCTGCAGCTAAATTTGATTTATATAAAAATTGGAGATCTTTAATAACTGTTTTAGAACCGGGAAGGATAATTATATCCGGACTGCCTAATTCGTCAGCTTTTTTTAAATATCTAAGCCGAATATCTTTGTCATTTTTAAAATAATCAAAATCTGTAAAGTTTGACATTCCCGGATAGGCAGCAACTGCAATATCTAGCTTGTAATTCTCACTGCCTGCTGCTTCCTGCTGCAGACTATCTTCTGAGGGTAAATTAAGCTCTTCCAGATAAGGCATCACTCCCAGAACTTTTTTCTGGCAGTGTTTTTCTATTAATTCCACCCCGGACTTAAAAGCAGCAGGGTCCCCCCTAAATTTATTAACTATTATTCCCTTAACCCTCTCTCGTTCAGCTTCAGTTAATAAATCCAGAGTTCCAACAATTGAGGCAAATACTCCCCCTTTATCAATATCAGCCACCAGAATAACCGGTGCTTCAGCAATTTCTGCAGCCTTCATATTAACAAGATCTTTATCTCTCAGGTTTACCTCAGCCGGATTACCTCCACCTTCCAGGACTAAGAGATCATAATTTTTTTTCAACTGATCAATGGATTCTTTAATTATCCCCAGCAGTTTCTCTTTTTGAGCAAAATAATCAGCTGCCTTCATGTTTTTAAACACTTTTCCCTTTAAAATAATTTGTGACATATCATCGGCAATAGGCTTCATCAAAATTGGACTCATACTCACTTCTGCTTCTGCTTTTGCCGCTTCGGCCTGTACTGCCTGAGCAATTGCTATTTCCTCACCGGCTTTGGTAATATAGGAATTTAAAGACATATTTTGAGATTTAAAAGGAGCGGTCTGATAGCCATCCTGAACCAGAACTCTACAGAGTGCTGCTGCTAAAATGCTTTTCCCGGCATCTGAAGCTGTACCCTGAATCATTACTGCATCTGCCATTTGATCACCTTCTACTTAAGTTTAATAATTTATTGACATCTATATTTTCTTCCACCAGATCTGCCAGTCGGTCCAGATTATTTTCTATTTGCTGCTGATAGTTATAATTTTTAAACTTTGTCCTGCTTAAATTATTTTTTTCTCTCAGCTTATTGAGAAGAGAGCTGCGGAAATTATCATTATCAAATAATCCATGCAGATAAGTCCCAAAACAATTACCAGCCTGATTAACCGCTCCATCTTTCAATTTCACTTTCCGGCCTGATCTCTCAATAATTTCAAATAATTCTTCCGCCTCATTTAAATACTCTGTCTGACCCATATGAATCTCATAACCTTTAAAAATCTCCCGGGCCTCAAATCCAGGCAGTTCATTTTTAAGCTGCTGATTGGAATTTAATTTAACTTCCACCTGATGGGTGGTCTTTTCTTTTAAAAACTCTGTCTTAATCTTCAGTAAACCCAGCCCTTTTATTTCTTTGATCTCTCCTTCAGTACCCGCATTATCTATCAATTTTTGACCAAGCATCTGAAAACCACCACAGATACCAATGATCATTACTCCGGCTTCATTTGCTTTTTTAATTTCCGCTGCCAGACCGCTCTCTTTTAAAAATTGAAGATCTCTGGTGGTAGTTTTAGTTCCCGGAATAATGATTAAATCAAAGTTAAGTAAACTAATCTTTTTACTGACATATTTTAAATAAAGGTCTGCTTCCATTTTTAAACTGTTAAAATCAGTAAAGTTTGAAATATGAGGAAGTTTAATTACTGCAATTTTTAGTCTCTTTTTGCTGTCAGCTCTGTCAACCGGGTAATCATCCAGTCTTAAAGAAGCAGAATCCTCTTCCGGTAAGTTAAGATTCTTAAAATAGGGTAAAACTGCCATAACTTCTTTGCTGGTATAATCCTCTAAGAACTCAACTGCCGGCTTTAATAAATTAAAATCACCTCTGAATTTATTAATTATTAATCCTTTTATCAGTTTTCTCTGAGCAGGAGCTAAAAGTTTGAGAGTCCCCACCAGGGAAGCAAGACAGCCTCCTTTTTCAATACTGCTAATTAAAAGCACCGGAGAATTGTAAAGCTCAGCTGTAAACATATTGGCAAAATCGGGAGTAGTTCTATTAATTTCAGCAGGGCTTCCCGCCCCTTCCATAATAATAAGTTCATTATTTTTTCGCAATCTCTGCAGTGAGCTTTTTATTGTCTGCTCATAAATTTTAAGATAATCATTTTTTCTTTTTTGGTAATTAATATTTTGATCCACTTCTCCCTTAATAATAATCTGCGTCTGGCCCTCCCCCATTGCCTTAACTAAAATCGGCTGCATATCTACAGCTGCTTCCCTCAAAGCAGCTCTGGCCTGCAGAGCCTGAGCAATCCCGATTTCTTTACCATTTTTCGTTATATAAGAGTTCAGAGACATATTCCAGGCCTTAAAGGGAACTGTTTTAATACCTTTTCTGGCAAAGATTCTGCATAAAGCTGTGACAAAAAGACTTTTACCCGCATCAGAGGCAGTACCCTGAATCATTAAAGTTCCAGTTTTATTCTTCATAATTTTAAACTCCTTAAAAGTATATAAAATTAAAAAAATCCCAACCCTCTGGTTGAGATTTAAAGTATATAATCATATTTCAGCTAGTTAGATAAAGATTTTTATTGATCTGGAACTCCCTGATTAAGAAGTTCCTGTTTAAATAATTAAGTTCGATGATTATCTACCTGATACCTGTCCCCGAGGTCATTTGTAGATTATACAAAAGGCAGGTCTCCTGACTTCTGATTATTAGCTTAGATTCATACCTTCCCTGCAAAAAAATAACAGGTGGTAAAAAATGAATCTAAAATCAGTTACAGTGGCGGGCCCGTTCAGGATTTTAACCTGATTCCCTATTCTCTTCAGCCGTAGCTAAAGCACCTTTTTATATAAAATATTTTATTTTAAAATTAACTAAGTTAAACTATGTATTAACTATAACTCAAATTATCTCATTTGTAAAATTTAATTTGCTCAAAATTGCATCCTGCTCATAAAATTTTAACTCTGTTAGTGAACAATTATCTATCTGAAACTGCCAGAATTTTTCGGGCTTTATTGAGAGGACAGCTGTCAAATAAGCTTTAATTACCCCTCCATGAGTAACTACCAGTATTTTATCTCCCTGATGACTGCTTATTATTTTTTTGAAAAAGTTTTCTACTATTAATCTAAAATCCAAAAGTTTTTCGCCAGCAGGAGGAGAATTATGGACAGGATCCTGCTGCCAGGAAACTACAAGATCAGGATACTGTTTTTTTATTTCTGCAAAGCTTAATCCTTCCCAATCGCCAAAGCCAATCTCTCGCAGCTGTTTATTGGCTCTAAGTTTTAAATTTTCCTGATCAGCAATTATGCGGGCAGTGTTTTTTGCTCTTTTTAAATCACTGCTGTAAATTTGATCAATTTCTATTTTTTTAAACATCTCAGCTGATTTTTGAGCCTGATCCCGGCCCTTTTTATTTAAATCAATATCAGTCTGTCCCTGAAAAATTGACTTCTGATTCCAGTCAGTCTCTCCATGTCTTAATAAAAATAGCCTGGTTAACATTAAATCTCTCCTCCAAAACCTTCTTTTTGGATCTTCTCTCTTTCTACCAGCTCTGAAATAGCATTTTTTATCTCCTTTTTTACAGCTAAATATTCTAAATTATCCACCTGATGATTATTATCAGACAAAATTTCAGGATTAAAATCAACTATAATTTCTCTGATTTTATTTAAAAACGTATCAGCAGCAATTTTACTAAAAATAGATTTCCGGAGTTCAGCATCTTCAATATTTTCTATGATTTCCGACCTTTTTTCGGACATAATGTCCAGAAGAAAGGCAAATTCCAGACCAAAATCACTTTCTAGTTTTTTTCTAATCTTTTTTGATAGTGCAGGTAAGTTTGAACCGGTAGAAACAGTTAATAAAAGTTCACCTCTATTTACTGCTGCCGGGACAGTGAAATCCGAAAGCTGAGCACTATCAATTATATTAACCAGAATATTTTTTCCTCTGGCCAGAAGAGCAATTCTTTCATTTAATTCTGAATTATCAGTAGCAGCAAAAACTAAAAATTGGCCAATCAGATCTTCATCCTGAAATTTACGTTCTAAAAAATCATACTGTTTTGATTCCTGTTTTAAATAAGGCCTAAATCCCTGATTGAATTCTGGAGCAACTACCTTGATCAGAGCTCCTGTCTGCAGCAGCCGACTGAATTTACGCAGTGCAACTCTACCCGCTCCTGCAATTAAAACTTTTTTATCCTGCAAATTTAAATTTATTGGATAAAATCTCACTGCTGTTCCTCCTTAAAGTTTTTACTCTTCCTCTCCGACTGCAAAAATTGTTTTTACAACTTCCAGTTGCTCATCTCTGGTATTTTCATTTTCTACTGCCAGTTCCTTAAGGCCGACAGTAGGCTGATGTAGAAATTTATTTAGCAGACGGTGACCCAGCTGCTCGATAATCTCTTCTGGCTTAAGCTCTGAATTCTGCAGTAAATGCAGGGCCCGCTCAACTTCTTTTTCCTTAATACTTTCCGCATCTTCTCTCATTTCCCTGATTAAGGGGACACAGCGGCGCTCCCGCAGCCAGCGCTGAAAATTATATTTTTCATCTTCTATTATCGCTTCTGCTTTATCAACTTCGTTTTCTCTTAAATTTAAATTTTTGTCAATTACCCGCTTTAAATCATCTATATTGTATAAATGAACTCCAGGAAGATCCTCTACCTCCTGATCTATGTCTCTCGGCAGAGCAATATCAATTAAAAACATTGGCCCATGTCTATTTTCAACCGCTTCTAAAA
>JBKHFK010000110.1:0-5844 GCA_046540295.1 Halanaerobium sp. | reverse complement strand
CTGCAGCAGTTAAAATTGCAGGAGATAGGGAGATGACTTTAGTTGGCTTCTGTAGGGGAAAGAGATTTAATATTTACAGTGGTGAAGAAAGAATAAAATTAGAATGAAATATTATTTTGTAAAGGGGGGGCTTATTTTTGAAAAAGAAAAAAAGAATTTTAATTGCCAAATTAGGACTTGATGGACATGACAGGGGAGCTAAAGTGGTGGCAAGAGCTTTAAAAGAAGCCGGGATGGAAGTAATCTATACCGGACCGGGCTCAGAAATACAGCCCAGAATGTAGTTAGAACTGCAGTTTAGGAAGATGTAGATTTAATTGGTGTTAGTATACTTTCTGGTGCTCATAAAACTTTGATCGAAAAACTTTTGAAATTGATGAAAGAGGAGAGAATAGAAAAAACTCCTGTGGTTGTAGGAGGGATAATTCCTGAAGATGATTACAGCCACCTTTATAATTTAGGAGTAAATAAAATTTTTAGCAGTGAAACTTCTCTGGCTGAGATATTAAATTATGTTGAGAATCTAAAACTAGATAAATAGAAGCCTGAGGATACTAGATTTTTTAGGAGGTGAGAGAACTGACTGCTAGAGATTCCAGATTATTTAATCAAGAACTTGATCAATTTCTTAGTGCTGTTAGAGCAGGTAGTGAAAAGGAAATAGCGAGAGCTATTAGTCTTCTTGAGGATCAGAACCCTTTAAGCAGTAAGATTATGCAGCAGCTTTATCGGAATTATTCCAAAGCCTATCTAATTGGTATTACAGGGCCGGCAGGCTCAGGCAAAAGTTCAATTTTAAATTTATTAACTAAAGAATTTCTCAAAAAAACTGAAGAAAAAATTGCGGTTATCGCAGTTGATCCTACAGCTCAGGGAAGTGGAGGCGCCTTTTTGGGTGACAGAATTAGATTAAAAGAACTTTTTGATAATCAGAGGATTTTTATTCGGAGTATGGCCAGCAGAGGAAGTCTGGGTGGTGTAAACGCTGCAGTTTATGATGCAGCTGTAATTCTGGCTGCAGCGGGTTATCAGAAGATAATTATAGAAACTGTGGGGGTTGGTCAGACAGAAATTGATATTGTAAGTCTGGCTGATACAACCTTAGTAGTTGCTGTCCCGGAAGCCGGAGATGAAATCCAGATTTATAAGTCTCAATTAATGGAAATTGGTGATATTTTTATTTTAAATAAAGCTGATCTACCCCGGGCAGCAAAAATGGAGCTTTTACTTAAATCATTATTTTTTTCAAGAAAAGATGATAGCTATTCTCAAATGGAATCTACTGCTTCTGAATGGGAAAAGCCCCTGCTTAAGACTTCAGCCTTAAATAATCAGGGAATAACCGCTCTAGCAGCTGCTGTCGATAAGCACTTTAATTATTTACAGAAAAATAACATTTTAACAGAGAACAAAAATAAGCAGCTTAAAAAACATTTTTCCAATTTACTGCTGAGCAGTGTTAGCAGTAGAGTATTAAAAAAGTTCGAAGAGAATGCTAATTTAGAGGACTATCTGGCAAAAATTTTAGCCGGAGAAGCAGCGCCAATTCAGCTAATTGAAGAGTTTGTTGATAAGAATTTAACAATCTGAGTTGACTTGTGGTCAGTTTTTTGCTATCCTTAATGGTGTCGATTAATAAAAGGAGGGAAAATGAATCTTAAGAAGATAGAACATATAGGTATTGCTGTTCAGAATCTGGAAAAAGCTCTTGCTTTTTATCGGGATATTTTAGGTTTGGAATTTCTGAAAAAAGAAATTGTTGAATCACAGGCAGTTAAGATTGCTTTTTTAAAGGTTGGAGAAACAAAGATTGAACTGCTTGAACCCCTGAATAAAGAGAGTACTATTGCCAGGTTTATTGAAAAGAACGGTGAGGGGATTCATCACTTTGCAATTTTAGTCGACAGCATTGAAGAACAGATCAAAGCAGTGCAGGCTCAGGGAGCCAGATTGATAGGTAATAAGGTAACTGCTGGTGCAGACAATATGAAAATTATTTTTGTTCATCCGCAAAGTACTAATGGAGTCTTATTGGAGTTATGTGAACCACTTGCTAAGGAGGAAAAATAATGTCAGTAGAAGATAAGGAAAAGTTATTAGAAGATAAAAAAGAAACGATTCACCAGGGAGGCGGCCAGGCAAGAATTGAAAAACAGCACAAAAAAAATAAAAAAACCGCCAGAGAAAGAATTGAATATCTGCTTGATGATGGCTCATTTAATGAATTAAATATGTTTGTAGAAAACCGCAGCACTTCTTTAGGAATGGATGAAAAGGAAGTGCCGGGTGAGGGTGTTGTGGTCGGTTATGGTACAATTAAAGGCCGCTTAGTTTATGTATATGCTCAGGACTTTACAGTCATGGGAGGATCGGTAGGAGAAGCACATGCCCAAAAGATTTCGGAAGTAATGGACTTAGCTGTTAAAAATGGTGCACCAATTATTGGCCTTAATGATTCCGGTGGAGCTCGAATCAATGAAGGTATAGACTCTCTTAATGGATATGGAGAGATTTTTTACCGCAACACAAAGGCCTCAGGAGTGGTACCACAGATTACAGCAATTTTAGGACCCTGTGCCGGTGGAGCAGTTTATTCTCCAGCAATCACAGATTTTATATTTATGGTTGATCAGACTTCTAAAATGTTTATTACCGGTCCCAGTGTAATCAAATCTGTAACCGGAGAAGAGGTATCAGCTGAAGAACTGGGTGGAGCAATGACTCATAATCAGGTCAGTGGTGTTGCTCACTTTATGGAAGACAGTGAAGAGGCAGCTTTGGATAACATCAGGAGATTATTATCTTACATACCTGATAATTATAAAGAAGAGCCTGAGAAAATTGAGCTTGAAGATGAAGCGGGCCGCAGTACTGAAGAGCTGAAAAAGATTGTTAAAGAAAACCCGCAAAAAGCTTATGATGTCAGGGATGTAATTGACATTCTGGCAGATAAAGACAGCTTTCTGGAGGTTCAGCCTTACTTTGCTCAAAATGCAGTGATTGGTTTTGCCAGATTAAATGGACGCAGTGTTGGTATAGTTGCCAATCAGCCTCAGTACCTGGCGGGCTGTTTAAATATTGATGCCTCAACCAAAATAGCGCGCTTTATTCGTTTTTTAGATAGTTTTAATATTCCCATTGTTTCTTTAGTTGATGTGCCGGGATATATGCCGGGTACAGAACAGGAATATGGTGGAGTAATTCGTCACGGGGCAAAAGTTTTATATGCTTATTCTGAGGCTACTGTACCTAAAATTACTCTGATTATGCGTAAGGCATATGGTGGAGCTTATATTGCAATGGGCAGTCGTTCTGTGAGAGCAGATTTAGTTTATGCCTGGCCGATAGCAGAAATTGCAGTTATGGGCCCTGAAGGAGCGGCCAATGTAATCTATAGAAAAGAAATTGCAAAAGCAGATGATCCTGACCAGCTGCGTCAGGATAAAATTGATGAATATAAAGATAATTTTGCCAATCCGTATATTGCAGCCAAAAGAGGAATGGTCAATGATGTAATTAAAATGGAAGAGACCAGAGCCAAACTGATTAATGGTTTGGAAATGATGATCAATAAAAGAGAAGATGGACAGGATAAAAAGCACGGAAATATTCCTTTATAATTTTTATAATAAGTGGGTGAGAAGATGAATGATTATGTTCTTGGTCTGGAATTATTAATTATTGGAATGGGGACAGTTTTCCTTTCCCTTTATTTACTTTCAGTTTTTCTCTATTTTAGTGGAAAACTTTTCGGACCGGAAAGTAAAGAGAAAAAGCAAAAAGCAGTTAAAACAGAAAGAGTTGAGGTCGCAGAAAAAAATCAGGAAACTGAAGCAGAAATTGAAACAGCTATTCCTGCCAAAAAGGTGGCAGCAGTTTCTGCAGCAGTTTATGAGATTTTAAATGATCAAAAAAATTACAGGATAATTTCTATACAAAAAGGCAATCAAAACTGGAAAAGATAGGAGCTGAATAGAGAATGAAAAAATTTAGAGTTGAGGTAGATGGTGAAGAATTTATTGTAAATGTTGAGGAAATTGGAAGTGAGGTTTCAGCTGGCTCAAAGTCAGTTCAGACTACTGCTGGCAGCAGCCAGACAGCAGAGCCCAAAAGAGCTGCTAAAAAAGCTGCACCTAAGCCTAAAACAGAGCCGCAAGAAGAAATGTCTGCTCCAGCAGAAGCTGGTGAAGGCGATGTTGTGGCACCAATGCCGGGCAGCATTTTAGAAATTAACGTTAAAAAAGGGGACAGTGTGAGCAGAGGCGATTTATTAATCGTTCTGGAAGCAATGAAGATGGAAAACGAAATAACTGCAGCTCAGACTGGAACTGTTAAGGATATTAAAGTAAGAGTTGGAGACAGTGTTGATGCAGAAGACATACTGCTGGTAATTGAGTAGGAGGGTAAATAATGTTAGATAAGATCTCACTCTTTGTTCAGTCTACGGGTTATTTAAACCTGGGGTTGGGACAATTTATAATGATTATCATTGCCTCCATACTTTTGTATCTGGCAGTGGTCAAAGAATATGAACCACTACTTTTAGTGCCGATAAGTTTTGGGATGCTTTTAGTTAATTTGCCACTGGGTGGATTGATGGCAGCTGGAGAAAATGGACAGGCTGGAGGATTATTATATTATCTTTATCAGGGAGTTAAACTTGGTATTTATCCTCCAATCATCTTTATGGGAGTCGGAGCCTGGACGGATTTTGGTCCCATGATTGCTCAACCAAAAACTGCACTTTTAGGTGCAGCCGCTCAGTTTGGTATTTTTGCTACTATTTTTGGAGCAATTGCTCTTGGCTTTTCTCCTGCAGAAGCAGGTGCAGTAGGAATTATTGGGGGAGCAGATGGACCGACAGCAATCTTTTCTGCCAGTCAGCTGGCTCCACATTTACTGGGGCCGATTGCAGTAGCAGCTTATTCTTATATGGCCTTAGTCCCAATTATTCAGCCCCCAATTATGAAGGCTTTAACTTCTAAAGAAGAGCGACAGGTAGAAATGGAGCAGCTAAGACATGTAACTAAAAAGGAAAAAATTATTTTTCCTGTAGCTGTAACCCTACTTGGAGGTTTATTGGTACCTTCCGCTTTACCGCTTTTGGGAAGTTTAATGTTTGGTAATTTAATGCGCGAGGTTGGAGTTGTTGACCGCTTACTTAAAACTACCCAGAATGCCTTAATGAACATAGTAACCTTATTTTTAGGTTTAACTGTAGGAGCAACAGCCAGTGCTGAAGCATTTTTAAATGCAGAAACACTTGGTATCTTAGCCCTTGGTTTAGTTGCTTTTAGTTTTGGTACTGCAACAGGTGTTTTACTTGGAAAGTTAATGAACCGTCTCAGTGGAGGGAAAATTAATCCTCTGATTGGAGCAGCAGGAGTTTCAGCTGTACCAATGGCAGCCAGAGTGGTTCAGAAGGTTGGTCAGGAAGAAAATCCATCCAATCATCTTTTAATGCATGCGATGGGGCCAAATTTTGCTGGAGTTATCGGTTCTGCAATTGCAGCCGGTACCTTACTTTCAATTCTTGGCTAATATAATAATATTATAAGAACTAAATATATATAAATTAGGCCTGCAGTAAAAACTGCCGGCTTAATTTAAAACTAAATAAGTCAGAAAATTTAAAAAATAATCTTTATTTTTCTTTTATTTTTAAAAAGTAGCGAGTATCGAGCAGCTGGCTTCATCTCCGCCTGAATACAGGCAGAAAAATAAAAACTATTTTTAAGGAGTGAAAATATGGCCAGAGGTGAGAGGGTAGAGATTGAACATCCTGACTGGTGTAAGAATTGTGGAATCTGTGTTTCGGTCTGTCCGACTGATATTCTAATTACC
>JBKHFK010000109.1:0-5870 GCA_046540295.1 Halanaerobium sp. | reverse complement strand
TACCAAACTGATAGTAGACCAGCAGCAGAATCGGCTGGAGCAGAAATAAGAGGGCTGAAATAATTAAAAAGATGAAAATCCCACTCAGTGAATATTTCCTTAAGCAGAGATAGAAAAAGAGCAGAACGGCAGAGCTTATTGAGAGATAAAGGCCAAGCTGCAGCCAGAAATAGAGGCTGCTGGCCTGGGTTAGGGCTTTAAAGCTATTAATTCTGCCGACCCCAAGTTTTCCTTCTTCAAAAAGAGGCTCATTAATTTTAAGAGCAGTATTTTCAATTATCTTCAGTCCCTGCTGAATACTGATTTCCGGTCTGAGGCTTAAAATATTGGCCAGCAGAGCAGTAAGCTGGGGTGCGGCAAAGGAAGTTCCTGTAATTTTATAGCGGCGGCTGTAATTTAATGCAGGTAAATAATACCTCTGAGTTATTTCTATAACTCCGGGAGCTGAAAAATCAATATTTTCTCCATAATTGGAGCCGGCCATTTTTTGATCATCTTCCAGAGCAGCAACAGCAACCACCTCACTGAAGGCAGCCGGATAGGAGAGTTCTTCCCGATTATTATTACCGGCAGCTGCAATTAAAACTATATTATTTAGTTCTGCAATTTTTTCTACAGTTTCCTGCTGAAACTCACTTTCTTCAAAACCAAGGCTGATGTTGACGATGATTTTTTCTTTTGGATGCAGGCGGGCATAATTATAAATTTTTTCAAGTGAACTAAGGTAATTATCCTTATCTATTCTATTAATTATATTTTCTGCCGAAAAAGCTTCAATCCGGGCCCGACTCTGACTGCGGATAACAGCTGTAACCTGGCTGCCGTGAGAACTTTCCTGTTGAATTTTAAGGGCGGGACTGTTTAGAAATTCTGGAGCAACTTCTGAATCTAAAACAAATATTTTAACTGAATTACTGCTTAATAGTTCTTCTTTAAAATGAAAGGCTGTTATAAAAATCAGTAAGCAGAGCAGCAGTAAAAAAATTAATTTTTTGATAGCAGTCCCTCCTCCCGCTGAAATTATAAATTTATTATAACACAGTTTAAGTGAAAAGATTAATATCAAAAATTTGAAAATTAAAAAAGGAAATCGGTTTACAATCTTTAATATTATATAGTAGGAAAGAAATTAATAATTATCAGTTTGTAGAAAAATAAGTTAAAACTTTAAAAGGAGGAATAAGGATGATTCCAACAAGAAAATTAAAGACAGGTGATGAGATTCCGGTTATCGCTTATGGAACCTGGGATATTGCAGAAAAAAATGTAGGGGAACTGGTTGATATAGCTTTGAAGGCAGGCTATAACCACATTGATACAGCAGAAGGTTACCATAATGAAGGTGGAATTGGTGAGGTATTAAAAGATTATGATCGGGAAGAATTATTTATTACCTCAAAAGTTTTACCATCCAATTTAAATTATGAAAGCGTTATCAAAGCCTGTAAGCGGTCTTTAGAAAAGTTAGGAACAGATTATCTGGATTTATATTTAATTCACTGGCCAAATCCTGCAATTTCTTTAAGAGAAACTCTGCAGGCAATGAAGTATTTAGTTGACGAGGGCCTGGTTAAAAACATTGGTGTCAGCAACTTTTCAGTTTATCAATTAAAGGTCGCCTTAAAAATAACTCCGGTGCCAATTACAGTTAATCAGGTTGAATTCCATCCCTGGTTATACCAAAAAGAGCTGCTTGAAGTCTGTGATCAAAATGATGTGGTACTTGAAGCTTCGGCACCTCTGGCCAGAACTGAAGTCTTAAGTGATCAGACTATTCTAAAGCTGGCAGATAAATATGATAAATCTCCGGCCCAGATTGTTTTAAAGTGGGAACTGCAGAAGGGAATTGTGCCTCTACCTAAGTCTAAGTCTGAGGGACATATCAAAGAAAACTTAGAATTGTTTGACTGGGAACTTAAGCCAGAAGATATGGCCCAAATAGATAATATTGAGACAGAAAAAAGAGTCTATATGATCACTCTTGATGATGAAACATATGGAATTAGTTCTTAACTAAAAATAGTTTTAATTACAGCCTCTCCCTGCTGGAGGGGCTCTTTACTTAAAAAGTAAAAAGGGGGGAATAATAAGATGAAAATACCGGCAGAAAGATGGTATCAGGCTATAAAAGAGCGCAGTTCTCGCCGTCAGTTTAATGCTCGGATTATAGAAAAAGCTAAACTAAAAAAACTCCGCAGTTTAATAAATGAGTTAAATGAAGAATTTAATGGTCTGAGAATTATTCTGGTACAAAAAGAGGTGGATGAGATTTTTACTGGAGTTCTGGGCAGTTACGGCAGGATTACTGGAGCGCCGGCTTATCTGGCTTTTGTCGGCAGTAAAGATAGTCCCCATCTGGAAAAGAAAATTGGTTATAGTGGAGAAGCAGTTATTTTAGAAGCTACGGCTCTAGAACTTGGAAGCTGCTGGGTTTCGGGGACTTTTAAGGCAGAAAGGGTGAAGGCTGATCTCGATTTTAAGCCTTCAGAAAAGCTGTATGCTATTTCACCTCTTGGTTACCCGGAAGCTAAGCCAACAATTTCGGAGAGAATTTTAAAGACTGTGATCAGCAGTAAAAATCGGAAGGATTTAAAAAAGCTGATTATTAATCAGGATAATTTAGAAGAACTGCCGGGTTGGATGAAAAAAGCTCTGAAAGCAGCAAGACTTGCCCCGTCGGCAGTTAATCGTCAGCCCTGGCGTTTTGAAATTGGGGAAGATTCGATAACTGTTCAGTTAGATAGTATAGAAGAGAAGGAAGAACAGTCCAAAAAGCTTGACTGTGGAATAGCAATGCTGCATCTTGAAGTAGGAGCTTTAAAAGCTGGGGTCAGCGGCAGCTGGAAATACCTTAAAGGTAAAAAGGTGGCCCGGTTTTTGGTAAATTAATTTATCTCTCCTTAAAAATTAATCTTAATCAGAATTAATAAAAAAATCTGAAAATAAAGAAGGATTTTTACTTTTTGTCTTGAATAAATATAATAGACAGACATCAGTCGTCTGACAAACTACAAAATTCTAGGAGGGTTTAAATTTATGTTTAAGAAGACAAAAAGGTTAATGCTGGTTTTGTCACTTTTTATGGTATTTGCTCTAGTTTTTACTGCAGCCGCTCAGGCTGAGGTAAAAAATGTAATCTTATTAGTTGGTGATGGTCTGGGAATGGGACAGATTGATCTGACCCGCTATCTTGCCGGTGATAAAGATCATGAGCTTGAATTAATGAAGTTACCTGAAACAGGAACGATGATGACCAGTTCTACAGAAGGAGTTTCAGATTCAGCTGCAGCCGGTACTGCAATGGCAACCGGCCATAAAACATATAATGGTGCAGTTGCTGTGAACGAAAATGGTTCGGAATTGGATTCTGCTCTGGATTTTGCTCAGAATAGAAGGAAAGCAACAGGAGTAATCAGCACCAACACTGTAACTGATGCAACCCCTGCATCTTTTATAGCCTCTGTTGAAGATAGAGGTATGGGAGCAGAAATAGCAAAACAGGCTCTGGATAATGAAGTTGATTTAATGCTTGGTGGTGGCCGTGAAGATTTTACTGAAGAAGAAGCAGGTGAAGATTTAATTGCTAAAGCTAAAGAGGACGGTTATCAATATGTATCTGATAAAGACCAATTAAAAAGAGTTCAGGCTATGGATGGCAAAATCCTCGGACTTTTTAATGATTCCTATATGAATTATATCAATGATCGGGATGAGCTTGATTCAGATGAACCCACAATGGAAGCAATGACCGAAAAAGCACTGGAAGTACTTTCTGAAGATGAAGATGGATTTTTCCTAATGGCAGAAGGTGCCAGAATTGACCACGCATCTCACGCAGCAGATATTCCTGGTGTTGTAGCAGAAACTCTTGATTTTGATGCCAGTGTAAAAGCTGCAGTAGATTTTGCTGATGAAAATGAAGATACCCTGGTTATTGTAACAGCAGACCATGAAACTCTAGGATTTTCAGTAACTGAACCGTTAGAAAAAGAAGCTTTAATGGATATTGATGTTTCTCCAGAATACATGGCTGCACAGATGACAGAAAAAGAAAATGGTGAAGGATATACTGCAGATAGTGTTAAATCAGTATTTGAAGAATATGCTGATATTTCTTTAACTGACGAAGAAATAGCAGAATTTAATAAAAATGTTTTAGATGAAGATGGTAATCTTAAGTATACCTATCTTGTAGGATGGGAAATTGGATCTGTTATTGCTGAAGAATATCAGGCAGGTTTATTAAATAGAGAGGTTAGAGCTAATTCTTCTACTGGTGGACACACACTTAATTCTGTACCCATCTTTGCTTATGGAGAAGGAGCAGAAAGCTTTAATGGAATGATGCAGAATACCGAATTTTCTGATCTGTTATTTGATTCCATGAAACCATAAATAAGTTAAAATAAATTAGATAAATTAATAAATTATTTTTAAAAGCGGGCAGTTGAATTAAATTTTCAGCTGCCTGCTTTTTCTATTTTTATTTTTGGTAATTTATTCTTTTTGTTTATATAATTTGGCTTTTATGGTATAATGAAAGCGAATTATAAAATAATATTAAGATCTACTTATCTAAATAAAAATAATATGACTTCTCTATAATATATGCAGCATAAATTTGTTTTTTGGGGGATTAGCGGAGGTGTAAGTATGGGAGAAGAGATTAAGGTTTATACCTTGGGCAATTTTAGGGTGTTTTTGGGGGAGCAGGAACTTGCAAAAAATAGAAAAAAATTGAGTAAACGCTGGCAGCTTTTTCAGTACTTAATTACATTTAGAAATAGGGAAGTTTCAAGAGATGAATTGATAACCAATCTAAAATTAAATAAAAATGAAAATCCAGGAGGAGCTCTATCAGCTCTGGTTTACAGGCTGCGCAAAGTATTAAATTCAAATTCTAGTACAAGAAATTACATAGAGACAGCAGGGACTGCCTATACTTTTAATAATCAAATTGATTACTGGCTTGATATCGAGAATCTGGAAAAATTATGTAAGAAAACTCTTCAGGTAGTGGAAGAGGATTTTGAGAAAGCAGTTTTATTTTTTGAGAAGGCAGTAGAACTTTATGATGGTGATTATCTGGAAGAACTTGAAGCATCAGAATGGATCTGGTCTTTACGCAACAAATATCGTGAATTACTAGTTACTACTCTTGTAAAACTGGATAAACATTTTTCAAAAACAGGAAAACATAATCAGCTCTGGCAGCTCTATAATCAGGTGCAGCAGAGAATTAATTATGATGAAAGATTAATTCAAGGTGCAATTGAAGCTTTAATTGCGGATAAATGTTTTAAAACTGCCTGGAATGAATATCAGGAATTTATTTCACTCTACCAGAAAAATGGGCTGATGATACCTCCAGAAATAAAATTTTTAGAAAATAGAATTAAGCAGGCAGATAATGATTTAGACTTAGATTTAGTTTTTTTTAATGATGATTTAAATTATGAAGAAACTGAAGGTGCTTTTATCTGTGATGATAAAAAAGTTTTCAGCAATATTTATGAATTGGAAAAAAGAAGACATCAGCGAGATTCTATTCCCAGTTATCTGCTTCATTTAAGATTAACGGGAGAGCTGTTTCCAGAAAATGTTAAGATAATTTCTGATAAGCTACTTAAAATACTACTGAACCAGCTCCGCTGTGGAGATGTGATCTGTCCCTGGGATGACAAGCATTTTATTATTCTGCTGACAGATATTAAAACAGAAGAAGCTGAAAAAGTTATCAGCAGAATTACAAATTATTTTAATTATAAATATGATCTGCCTCCAGAACTAGTTCTTGAAAAACGGGGTTATCAAATTTAGAAAAATAGATATTTTATCTAATCCTCACCATTTTGGTGGGGATTTTTGCG
>JBKHFK010000108.1:0-5966 GCA_046540295.1 Halanaerobium sp. | reverse complement strand
ATTTAATATAAACTTGCAGAAAAATTCAAGATTTTTGCAGACTATTTAATCTGAGTCTTGAATATATAATATATAAGTTAATTTATCTCTTAAATTAACACTCAAAAAAAATAGAGAAAGGAATTAAACTATGAAAAATCAACGAGTAAATCCGTACCTACCAGCATGGGAATATATCCCTGATGCTGAACCCTACGTTTTTGATGACAGAGTATATATTTATGGCTCTCACGATCGTTTTAATGGACATGCCTATTGTCTAAATGATTATGTCTGCTGGTCAGCTCCAGTTGATGATCTGTCTGACTGGAGTTATGAAGGTGTAATTTATAAAAAAACAGATGATCCACTTAATCCTGATTCAAGAATGTGCTTATATGCTCCAGATCTGACTGTTGGCCCGGATGGTAGATATTATCTTTATTATGTTCTGGATAAAGTAGCAATAGTTTCAGTAGCTGTTTCGGATAACCCGGCCGGTAAATACGAGTTTTATGGTTATGTTCATTATCCTGATGGTACTCGTCTGGGAGAAAAAGAAGGAGATCAGCCTCAGTTTGATCCCGGAGTAATTACTGAAGGTGAGAAAACGTATTTATATACAGGCTTCTGTCAGAAAGGTGATAAATCAAGAAATGGAGCCATGGCAACTGTTTTAGCGAAGGATATGCTTACAATTTTAGAAGAGCCCAAATTTGTAATTTCCAGTGAACCTTACAGTAAGGGGACTGGTTTTGAAGGCCATGATTTTTTTGAAGCCCCATTTATTAGAAAAAGAGGAGATACATATTATTTAATTTATTCTTCAATTTTAATGCATGAATTATGCTATGCTACCAGCCAAAATCCAACCGAGGGTTTTAAGTATCAGGGCACAATTGTCAGTAATGCTGATATTGGTATTGACAGCTATAAACCGGCAGACAAACCAATGTATTATGGTGGAAATAATCACGGCAGTATTGTTGAAGTAAATAATGACTGGTATATCTTTTATCACCGGCACACTAACGGCACTAATTTCAGCAGACAGGCCTGTCTGGAAAAAATTGAATTTACCGATCAGGGGCAAATTCAACAGGTAGAAATGACTTCCTGTGGTTCCAAAGCTGATCCTTTACTTGGAGTTGGAGAATACCCTGCCTATCTTGCCTGTAATTTATTTACTGATGAAGAATCAGTGTATACTGATTTTACAGGTGCCTGGATGAATAAACAGTTTCCCAAAATAACACAGGATGGTAAAGATGGTGACAAAGAGACAGGATATATTCAAAATATGAAAGATTCAGCAACAGCAGGTTTCAAATACTTTGACTGTCATAATATAAATGAAGTTAAAATTAAAGTTCGAGGTTACTGCAGCGGCAGCTTTGAAGTTAAAACAGCCTGGGATGGTGAAGTTTTAGCTGAGATACCGGTTAAGTCTTCAAACATCTGGCAGGAATATACAGCAGATATTGAAATACTAGCTGGTGTTCAGCCTTTATATTTCACCTACAGAGGAGAAGGAAGTGCCAGTTTGTCTTCGTTTACACTGTTACCCAGACTCTAACTACTCGTTTAGCTGTATTTTATCTAAATTTTATTTTTAATTGAATAATTAGAATTTTTTAGGAGGAGATTTGATGTCAAAAAAATATCATGTTTCAAAAAAAGGATCAGATTTTAATCGAGGAACTAAAGAATCACCATTTTTAACAATTAATAAGGCTGCAGAAGTGGCTCAGGCCGGAGATACTGTTATTGTTCACGAAGGTACTTACAGAGAATGGGTCAAACCTCAAAATAGGGGGCTGAGTGATAAAAGAAGAATTACCTACAAAGCTGCAGAAGGAGAAGAAGTAGTTATTAAGGGTTCAGAAAGAATTGAAGATTGGGAAAAAGTTGAAGCCGGAATCTGGAAAGTAGAAATAGATAATCAATTTTTTGGCGACTATAATCCCTATCAAAAAGAAATTTTTGGGGACTGGCTGATTCACACCGGAGGTCAGAAAGCTAAGCACCTGGGGGATGTGTATTTAAATGGAATGTCTTTTTATGAAGTTGATTCTTATGATAAATTAGTTAATCCTGAAATGAAAACTGAAGTTAAAGATGACTGGACTGGGAAAATAGTTCCTGTTAATAATCCAGAGCAGACAAAATATCTCTGGTATGTGGAAGTTGATGCAGAAAAAACAACAATTTATGCTAATTTCCAGAAAGCAGATCCCAATCAAGAATTAGTGGAGATAAATGTAAGAAAAGCCTGCTTCTATCCAGAAACGACTGGTATTGATTATATTACTGTTAAGGGTTTTGAGCTGGCCCAGGCAGCGACACCCTGGACACCTCCTACAGCAGATCAGCCGGGTTTAATTGGTCCTAACTGGAGTAAGGGCTGGATTATTGAAGATAATAATATTCATGATGCAAAATGCAGTGCTGTTAGCATTGGAAAAACTGCAGCTACAGGAGATAACTTCCGCAGTAAAAGACAGGATAAACCAGGTTACAAATATCAGATTGAATCAGTTTTTGAGGCAGAAGATTACGGCTGGAACAAAGATAATGTAGGGTCTCATATTATCAGAAACAATACTATTCATGACAGCGGTCAGAATGGAGTTGTTGGTCATTTGGGCTGTATTTTCAGTGAAATCTATAATAATCATATTTATAATATTGCCTTAAAAAGAGAATTTTATGGTCATGAAATTGCCGGAATTAAGCTGCATGCTCCCATTGATGTGGAAATTCATGATAATCGGATTCATAACTGCTCATTAGGTACCTGGATGGACTGGCAGACACAGGGCACCAGAATCAGCAGCAATCTTTATTATAATAATAATCGTGATCTGTTTATTGAAGTTAGTCATGGTCCTTATATTGTTGATAATAATATTCTGGCTTCTGATTATGCACTTGATAACTTCTCTCAGGGTGGAGCCTATGTCAACAATTTAATTGCCGGAAAAATGGTACAGCGAAAAGTCTTAAAGCGCTCAACTCCCTATCATCAGCCTCACAGTACTAAAATTAAAGGATTTACAGTAATTTTAGGTGGAGATGATCGATTCTATAATAATATATTTATTGGTCTGGATGAGATGGATAAAATAATTACTGCTGAACATGGAGCTAAGGAAGGTGTTGGTACTGCTCATTTTGATGATTATACAGCTTCTTTAGAAGAATATTTTGAAAAGGTTCATCAAAAACCGGGAGATGTAGAAATTTTTATGGATACCAACCAGCCGGTTTATATTAACAATAATCTCTATTTAAAAGGAGCTCTTCCTTTTGAGAGAGAAGAAAATAAGATGGTGCTGGAGAATTATGATCCGGAATTAGAAATTGAAGAAAAAGATGATAATGTCTATCTAAACTGTAAACTGCCGGAAGAATTTGCTGAAATCAGTTCTCAAATTCATAGTACAGAGAGTCTGGCTAAAGTCAGGCTGGCTGATGCTGACTTTGAAAACAAAGATGGCAGCAGTTTAAAAATTGATAGAGATTATCTGGGAGAGCTAATCAGTGTTGAAAGTCCAGTTGGCCCCTTAACTAAATTAAAAGCTGGTGAAAATAGAATTGAAGTAGGAGAGATCTAAAATGCTAAAAAGTCAAAAAATTAGAGAAAGCAGTCCTGAAC
The DNA here is from genome assembly GCA_046540295.1 of Halanaerobium sp. Classification (GTDB taxonomy): domain Bacteria; phylum Bacillota; class Halanaerobiia; order Halanaerobiales; family Halanaerobiaceae; genus Halanaerobium. The sequence continues at coordinate 2,329 of JBKHFK010000108.1, read as the reverse complement.
TTGATGCTTTAAAAATGGGGATGGACTGGGATGAGGAAGATCTGGCAAAAGCTCAAATTATAGTCAGCAGCACCTACGGCTACGGTCATCCCGGCAGTTTTCACCTTGATAAATTGGTCGATCAGGCCTTAACTTCGCTTCAGAATGAGGGAACTAAGGGAGCTTCAATGATTGTCAGTGACATCTGTGATGGAATTGCCCAGGGTCATGATGGAATGAACTATTCTCTGGTTTCCAGAGAAATGATAGCAAATATGGTTGAAGTCCAGGCCAAAGCTGCCCCCTATGATGGGATGTTGATGATTTCTGCCTGTGATAAAGCAATTCCTGCCCATTTAATTGCAGCAGCCAGACTTAATTTTCCAACTGTGCATGTGCCTGGTGGTTCAATGGCTTTAGGTGAGAAAAATACCACAGTTGATATGACTGCCAGTGATTATGCTAAATATAAAAGAGGAGAAATTGCTAAAGAAAAATATTTAGAAACCCAAAAACTGGCCTGTCCATCCTGTGGTGCCTGTCAGTTTATGGGTACAGCTTCTACAATGCAGGTGATGACAGAAGCTCTGGGTCTGGCACTGCCCGGTTCAGCTCTAATTCCGGCCAATGGACCATATCTAAATGAGATGACTGCTTTGGCAGCTTCTTATCTGACCAGGGCTGTGGATCGCGAGCTTAAAGTATCAGATATTGTCAACCAAAAATCACTGGAAAATGCAATTGCAGTTCATGCTGCTGTTGGCGGCTCCAGTAATGCTTTACTGCATCTGCCCGCCTTTGCCCATGAACTGGGGATTAAAATCAATGGAGATCTTTTCGATGAGATAAATAGAAAGGTACCATTTTTAGTAAATACAATTCCGAGTGGAGATTATCCAACCCAGTATTTCTGGTATGCAGGGGCTGTCCCGGAGATTATGGAAAGAATTAAAGAACACTTACACCTTGATGCACTGACTATTACCGGTCAGACACTGGGTGAGAACTTAAAATCTCTGGATCAATTTTCTTATCTCAAGGGCATGGAAGCAAAACCTTCATTGATGCCTGATCAGAAAAAAGTTATTTTCACTCCCGAGAATCCAATTAATGAGCAGGGAGCAGTTGCAATTTTAAGAGGCAATCTGGCTCCAGAGGGTTCGGTAGTCAAACATTCTGCCCTTCCTAAAGAAATGAAAAACTTTGTCGGCAGAGCCCGGGTTTTTGACCGGGAAGAAGAAGCAATGGAAGCTGTTTTAAATGGTTCTATTCAATCTGGAGATGCAGTTATCATCCGCTATGAAGGACCAAAGGGTTCTGGAATGCCCGAAATGTATTACACAACAGAAGCAATTGCCTCTGATCCAGAATTGAATAAAAGCACAGCTTTAATAACTGACGGCAGATTTTCCGGAGCTACCAGAGGTCCGGCAATTGGCCATGTTTCACCTGAGGCTGCTTCCGGTGGAGCTATTGCTCTGGTAGAAGAAAATGATCTGATCGAAATAAATATAGAAAAAAGAGGCTTAAATATTGTTGGAGTTAAGGGTGATAAAAGATCAAAGGCCGAGATTGAGCGAATTCTTAAAGAAAGAAGAGCAAAGTGGAAGCGTCCTGAACAGACTCATACTAAAGGAAGTCTTGCAATCTTTACTCAGCTTGCAGCTTCACCAATGGATGGAGCCTATATTGATACTGAAAAATTAAACAGGATCTTAAATAATTAAAGTGAGGGGATATATTTGTTAAAAGGTATAATTACACCGACTATTACAATTTTTGACCAGGATGAAAATATTGATTTTTCTGCTTTAGAAAAGCACATTGAAAACTTAATCAGTGGTGGAGTTAATGGAATATTATTTTTAGGTAGTATTGGTGAGTTTTTTGCAATGACAGTTCAGGAAAAAAAGAAATTGATTTCTTTTGCTGTAGAAAAGGTAGATCAGAGAGCAAAAGTTCTGGCTGGTACAGGGGGGAACTCTGCCGAGGAAGTAATTGAATTGAGTAATTATGCAGCAGAAGCCGGGGTCAATGGGGTAGCTTTAATCACTCCCTATTTTTTTCAGTTTAACCAGCAGACTTTATTTAATTATTATGATCAGATTGCTCCAGAGATTAAGACAGATATCTATCTCTATAATTTTCCTGCCCGCAGTGGGATCAGTCTTTCGGCAGAGGTAGTTTATGAACTGGCACAAAAACACAAAAATATTGTCGGTATTAAAGACACTTTAGATAGTATCAGCCACACCAGAGAATTAATTGAGAAAGTTAAAAATAAACTGGAGCGAGACTTTGCTGTTTTTTCAGGTTTTGATGAATATTTCCTTCCCAATTTATTAAATGG
>JBKHFK010000107.1:0-6008 GCA_046540295.1 Halanaerobium sp. | reverse complement strand
AGATTGCTCGCGCTTTGTGATGGATATTTACAGAACTTTTGGGATAGAGCTTCCCAGGAATGCTGATCTGCAGAAAAAATTAACTCCATTTATAAAGTATACTTTTAGAGGAGATTTTAAAAAAAGAAAAACTTTATTAAAAAAACTAGAAGCTGGAGATATTCTGCACATGCCTGGACACATTATGCTCTACTTAGGAGAATATCAGAATAAAAATTATTTAATTCATGCGGCTTCCGGTTATGGAGAATTAGATGAACATAGTAATTTCGAGTCAAAATCAATTAGAAGTGTATTTATTATGGAACTTGAGCAGCTGCTTAAAGATGGAGAAAACACTTATTTAGAAAAACTTACTTCGGCTTCAAAAATAAAATAAATTGGAGGATCTAAAAATGAAAATTAAAGATATAAAGCTTTATTCTTTAAAAATACCACTGATTAAGGAATTTAAAACTTCTTTAAGAACAGTAAAAATTGCTGATGAGACTATAGTTAAAATTGAAAGTGAAGACGGAAAAATTGGATATGGAGAAGCAGCTCCTACGGCCGTAATTACAGGTGATACCGGTGAGAGTATCAGAGGGATTATCGAAAATAAGATAAAACCATTATTAATCGGTGAGCAGGTCGAAAATATTGAAAAGCTTCATTTTTTAATTGAAAAAGCAGCTGTAAATAATTTCAGCGCCAAAGCTGCAGTTGAAATGGCAGTTTATGATCTTTTTGCTCAAAATTACGGAGCACCTCTCTATAAAATTCTTGGCGGCTTTCGGAATACTTTGACTTCTGATCTTTCAATCAGCGTTAATTCTCCTGCTGAAATGAAAGAAGATGCTTTAAAGGCAGCTGCAGATGGTTATCAGGTATTAAAATTAAAAGTTGGTAGGGGAATAGAAAAAGATTTAAATAGAGTCCAAGTAGTAAGAGAAGCAGTTGGAGATAATATAAAGATCAGGCTTGATGCCAATCAGGGCTGGATGCCAAAAGAAGCAGTTTATATTATCAGGGTTATGGAAAGAGAAAATCTAAAGATTGAATTAATAGAACAGCCGGTTAGAGCTCATGATTTTGAAGGCCTTAAATTTGTTAGAGATAGTGTTATAACCCCAATTATGGCAGATGAAAGTCTTTTTAGTGCCAGAGACTGCCTTGATTTATTAAAAATGCAGGCCTGTGATTTAATAAATATTAAGCTGATGAAAGCCGGTGGGATTTATAATGCCTTAAAAATTAATGCAATTGCTGAAGCCTATGGAGTAGAAGCAATGCTGGGAAGTATGCTGGAGTCTAAAGTGTCAGTTACTGCTGCGGCCCATCTGGCAGCAGCTAAAAAAAATATAACAAGACTTGATTTAGATGCACCACACTATCTTGCTGAAGATCCAATTCAGGGTGGGATTAAAATCAGTGGTCCACAGATTTCTTTTGCTAAAGAAAATGGTCTGGGGATAAATGTAATAGAAAATTTAGTTGAAATTTGATTTTTTTTGCGATGATAATAAAATTATTTTACTAAATTAATAAAAATAAGAAGGATATTTTATTCATGTCGAGAATATAATAAATAGTTAGAAAATTTTTAAAAAAGTTATAAATCACAAATAGGAAGTGATTAAATGACAGCTAAAAAAAATAAATTTCCTCATGGGATTTTGAGGATTAATAGCTATCTGGAACAACTAAAACCTGCCGAAAAAAGAGTAGCTCAGTATATAATTGATAATCATAAAGAAGTTATTCATCTTTCGATAACCAAATTAGCACAGGCAGCTGATGTAAGTGAAGCAACCGTGGTGAAATTCTGTCAGCATATTGGTTATTCTGGTTATCAGGAATTAAAAATTATGCTGGCTCAGGTAGACAATAAGAAAGAAAAGGAAAGAATTTATGGTGAAATAGAAGCTGATGATCAAACTGATGAGATCATAAATAAAATATTTCAAATTTATGACCATACACTCGACAGTACAAAAAAATTATTACTGCAGTCGAATATAGAAAAAGCAATACAGCTTTTAATTAAATCTGATAGAATTTTCTTTTTTGGTTTTGGGGCTTCAGGTATTGTGGCAGAAGACAGTGAATTAAAATTTAAAAGAATTAATTATGCTGCAGAAGCTATGATTGATAATCACAGACAGAAAACTATGGCTTCACTGCTGACAAAAAAAGATTTAGTTGTAGCTATTTCTGATTCAGGCAGAACAAGGGAACTAATGGATTCTTTAAAAATTGCCAGAAATGCAGGAGCAAATATTCTGGCAATCACATCTAATATGGGGTCTCCGGTAACTGAAATTGCTGATCTGGTTCTTTTAACCTCATCTAAAGAAACCCCTTTTAGAGGTAGTGCTCTGGCATCAAGAATGGCACAGCTGGCAGTTATAGATGTACTTTTTTTAGGTGCAGCGTCAGATCGTTATGAGCAAACTTTAGAAGCCCTGGATAAAACACGAGTAGTGATGCAGGATAGCCGTATTAGATAAACATAAATTAAAGAAGGAGGCGATTTATAAGAAAAAAAATTGTTCTAAAGATGAATGTAAAAAATTTTAGTTAGGAAGTGAAAAAATGAAAAAACATTTTAGTATTTTAGTTTTAGTTTTGTTGTTTTTATTATCTTCAGTCATTGGTGTTGGAGCAGAAGATGTTTTAATAGTTGCAAAAGATCAAGCAGCGGTAGGTTTTGATCCTCATTTAGTTCCCGCAGCTTCTTCAATTCAGGTTTACCAGCATATCTACAATGGTCTAGTTGATACAGATGGGGAAGGAAATATAATTCCAGAATTAGCTAAAAGTTGGGACATGATTGATGATACAACTTATCAGTTTAATCTTCGGGAAGATGTTAAATTTCATAATGGAAGAGAAATGACAGCAGAAGATGTAAAATATAGTTTTGAAAGAATAATAGACCCGGATACATCTTCTATTGCAGAGTCATATTTTTCAATGGTAGAAGATATTGAAATTCCTGATGATAATACTGTAATCTTTAAATTAGATTCGCCATTTGCTGGATTTTTAGAAAATGTAGCCCATGTCTGGGCAGCTGTTGTTCCCAAAGAGGTAGTTGAAGAAAATGGTGACCTGCGTCAGGTTGCTTCTGGAACTGGTCCGTTTAAACTTGAAGAGTGGGTTCCGGATGAGAAGTCAGTTTTAGTAAAAAATGAAGAATATTTTGAAGAAGGTCTGCCAAAAGTTGATAAAATAGAATTTTTAGTAATGAAAGATGAATCAGCAAGAATTGCTGCTTTGAGATCAGGACAGGTTCATTTAAGTAGTATTTCCTCTGATGCAGCTGAAATTTTAGAAGAGCAGGATAATTTAAACATCATTAATTATCCAAGTTTAGACTATACCTATGCTGGTTTTAATACTATGGAAGAACCATTTGATGATCCAAAAGTTAGATTAGCATTAAGCTATGCAATTGATCGCGAAGAAATTGCAGATATTGTTTATGGTGGTCAGGCTTCAGTTACTGGTCCTGTACCTCCACCACAGCAGGTATGGGCTCTCGATATAAATGAATATTCATCTTATGGTGGAAGCCAAATAGAAGAAGCAAAAGAACTATTAAAAGAAGCCGGTTATGAAGAAGATGAACTTGATTTTACCATCAAAACTTCAAGTACCTATGCTTATATGGTGGATACTGCTCTGGCAATTCAAAACCAGTTAAGCAATATTGGGGTTTCAACTAATATTGAATTAGTAGAATGGGGAACTTACATTGATGCCTGGTCAAATACTGATCATCAATTACTGGTTGGACTTAATGGATCTGGTGTAACTCCGGATAGAGCCTTACATTTCTTCTTCCATACTGAAGGTACTGCAAATGTATGGGGCTTTAGTAATCAGAAATTTGACGAACTGGTAGAAAAAGCAAGGGTAACTTTAGATCAGGAAGAAAGATATGAATTATATGCAGAGGCTCAGAAATTAATAGTCAATGAAGAAGCTCCAAATCTATTTTTAAATGCACCATATCGATTTTATGCAGTAAATGATCAAATTGATGGATTTGATCCAACCGCTTTAACCGGGGAATCTGTAATTAAAAATGTGAGTATAAAGTAATTGAAAATAAAGTGAAAAGGGGGCTTATCTATAGCCCCTTTTTAGGAGGTGTTTTCCATAAATAGCTATTTGATCAGAAAATTATTATTTTTAATACCCTTAATAATTGGAGTATCTTTTATAGTTTTTTTTGCTATTAATTTTATTCCCGGTAATCCTATTCGGATTATGTTGGGAATAGAAGCCACTGAAGAAATGGAAGCAGAATTAAAAGAAGAATACGGTTTAAATCAACCATTTCTGGTTAGATATTTTAAATGGTTTGGTAGTTTTATAAAAGGTGATTTTGGGAAATCAATAATTACCGGTAATTCAATAAATAAAGAGATTTTAACTCGTTTTCAGGTTACACTACAGCTGACAATTTTAAGTGTTATTTTATCTTTAATAATTGCCATTCCTATAGGTGTTATTTCTGCAATAAAACAAAACTCAGTAACTGATTTTATAGTAAGAATAGGTGTTTTGAGTGGTATTTCTCTTCCTAGTTTTGCTCTTGGAATTTTATTAATACTTTTTATGTCTAAAATTTTTGGTTGGTTACCGCCTTTTGGGTTTGTAAATCTATGGGAAAATTTTTTTGTTTCAATTCAAATATTAATCCTCCCAGTAGTATCATTGGGGGTAAGGTTAGCTGCTTCAATAAGCAGAATGACGAGATCTTCAATGTTAGAAGTTTTGAGAAAGGATTATATTAGAACTGCAAAAGCAAAGGGTTTAAAAAATAGTGTAATTACTTATAAACATGCTCTTCATAATTCTTTGATTCCTATTTTGACCCTGGTTGGACTGCAGATAGGTTATTTATTTGGTGGAGCAGTAGTAATTGAGCAAATTTTTTCACTTCCAGGACTGGGAAGGTATTTACTGACAGGAATTTATAAGAGGGATTATCCAGTTGTAATGTCTGTGGTTTTAATTATTGCTATTTCTTTTGCATTTGTCAATACTTTAGTAGATATCTTATATGCTTTTGTTGATCCTAGAATTAAGTATGACTGAGGAGGATGTTTATGAATGACCATCAACGCAAATTAATTAAAAGATTTTTTAAAAATAAGTTAGGAGTTTTGGGTGCATTATTGGTCGTACTTGTAATTCTTTTAGCGATTTTTGCTCCTATTATTAGTCCCTATACTCCTGAAGAAATGAATATGTTATATAAAAGACAGGCTCCTCAAAAATCATTTATATTTGGGACTGATAAGTTTGGGCGAGATATTTTTAGTAGAATTATTTATGGTTCAAGAGTTTCTTTAACTGTAGGTATTATATCAGTTGGGATTGGAGTTTTTTTTGGTATAATTTTAGGTTTATATTCAGGTTATACTGGAAGTATTATAGATAATATTATTATGTGGTTTATGGATATGTTAATGTCTTTTCCATCAATATTGTTAGCCTTAGTTGTTATAACAGTTTTAGGAAGCAGTCTTGAAAATACTATGAGTGCTATTGGTATAACTTATGTACCAACTTTTACCAGAATTGTTAGAGGTTCAGTGATGGAAGTTAAAGACCAGGAGTTTGTTGAAGCTGCAGAAGCAATCGGATCTGGAGAGAGTAAAATTTTATTTAAACATATCCTGCCTAATGTGATGGCACCAATAATTGTTCAGGCAACACTTGCTTTATCTGGGGCAATTTTAACAGAGGCAACACTTAGTTTTCTGGGTTTAGGAGTACAACCACCTATGCCATCCTGGGGTGCTATGTTGAGTGATTCTAGAAGTTATATGGAACTTGCTCCCTGGACAGTGATTTTTCCTTCTCTAGCAATAATGTTTAGTGTTTTAGGTTTTAATATTTTAGGAGATGGATTAAGAGATGTATTAGATCCAAAATTGCAGTAAGCTTAGCTTTATATAAAAAAAGTTTTAATGGGAGGTTTAAAGATGGTCAATAAGGAAAAAAAAAGA
>JBKHFK010000106.1:0-6035 GCA_046540295.1 Halanaerobium sp. | reverse complement strand
AGAAATATCATTGAGGAGGAAAATTAAATGTTTAAATATAAAAGTATAATTTTATTGAGTTTGATGTTGATTTTAATGTTCAGTGTCGGACTTTCTGCCCAGGAATTTGAGGATGTACCCCGAGATCACTGGGCTTATGACAGTGTTCAAACTTTAGCTGAAGAAGGTTATTTAAGCTTATATTCTGGTGAAGATTTTAATGGAGAAGAACCTTTAACCAGATATGAAATGGCAGAAATTATTGCTAATATTTTAGAAAATTCTGTTGGCGGAACAGCAGCAGAAGATCTTTCGGAAGAAGATGTTGATGTTATTCGAGAACTATCTTTAGAATTTAGGGATGAACTGGTAACAGTTGCCCAGAGACAAAAGGATTTTGAAGAAAAATTAGCAGAACTTGAAGATACTAATCAAATTCAAAATGAAGATATTTCAAATATTAATGCTGATTTAGCTGAGATGCGGGAAGATGTTCAAAATGTATCTAATTTAGAGGAAAGTATTGATCAAATTGACAGTCAGATTGCCGGTTTAGAAGAAGAGTTAGCGACTGTTCAGGAAGAAGGGGCCTCAAATCAAAAATTAGAGGATCTTGAGGATAGTCAAAGTACTAATTTAAGCAGAATTGAAGAACTTGAAAATCGAATTGATGAATTAGAATCGGAGAAAGCAGAAACTGTCGAAGAAGAAGAAGATACTGAAGGACTTTCTTCACTCAACACCGGTTATATATTAGGTGGGTTAGCTCTATTAGCACTAATCCTTTAATACAGCCTTCTCAAATTATCATTAGTAAAATGCAGAGGAGAATTAGTTTATGCAGAAGATCCATTATAAAAAGATATTAATAATCTTAGTTTCGATAATGCTATTAAATTCACTTTTTTTGCCTTCCCTGCTGCCAGTATCTGAAATAAAGGCTGCTTCTATCGAAAAAGAAGATGTTTATACCGGACTTGGTTTGGTGTTTTTAATGGTTGTCTTTTCCGGTAGTGATAAAGAGGAAGAAAAAGATAAAAAGCAGGAAGAAGTAGAAAGTGATGAGTTTTATGATCATAAAAACTTCAGTGCTGATGAAATAGAAATTTTAGCAAGTATTATTAATGCTGAAGCAAGAGGGGAAAGTTATAAAGGTAAGGTTGCAGTTGGAGCTGTGATAATCAATAGAGTTTATGATCCTTCATTTCCAGATTCAATTAAAGAAGTTGTCTATCAGTCAGGACAGTTTACCCCTGTAGACAATGGGATGATAGATCTTTCTCCTAATAGTGATGCATTTAAAGCCGCCTATGATGCTGTAAATGGTGAGGATCCAAGTAAGGGGAGTCTCTATTTTTACAATCCGGAAAAATCGAAAAATCCAGATTTCTTTGCTAAAAGAGAAAAGGTAGTTACAATTGGCAACCATGTATTTTTAAAATAAATATCAGAAATCCTCAGTCATCTATAATGATGGCTGAGGATTTTTTTAACTGTTTACTATTCTACATTAATAATCTTTTTAACTGCTGTTATTTTTTCAAACTCAAGGTTTTTAGTCACCTGATACATATTTCCTCCTGCTGAGGTTTCGGGGATATCTGCAGCACTTATTTCATTGAGCTCTCCATTTTTAGCAGCAATCAAAATTTTATCCTCACCTGCAGCTATAACTGCTCCAGCCAGTTTATATCTGCTGTTAGAGAAGATTCTAATTCCTTTACCATTTCTTTTCTGAGCTCTAAAATTCTCTAATTTAATTTTATTGGCTCTACCGTCTTCACTAACTGAAACTAAAAAATCTTCTTTTTTAAATCTGTTAAAATAAATAACACAATCATTATCTGCCAGATTTATGGCTTTACTGCCCATTGTATTACGGCCGGTGGTAGAGAAGCTATCTCCACTGAATCTAATTAAATAACCATTTTTACTGACTACAATCAGATCTTCACTGTCATTGGTTTTTTCAACGTTAATTAACTGATCATTATCTAATTTAATTGCTCTGATATGGCTGTAATTAGTTCTGTAATCGTCAACCTCACTCCTTTTAATTAGACCGGAGCGGGTAACAAAAGTATAGTACTGATTCTGAGTCTTGGCCTTGTTTTTAGCTAAAATATTTAGTGAAATAATATTTTCATTCATCGGAATCTGTAAATATTTACTTAAATTATCTCCAGTTGCCAGACCATGATGTTCTTCAATATCATGAACCTGCAGATTATAGACTTCACCCTGGTCACTAAAAAAGAGCAGTTGATCCAGAGATGATCCTTTAACTGTAGAGATCAGATAATCATTTTTGGCTGCTCTTAAGTTTTTAAACTCTTCATTTCTCTTGATAATACCGCGGTAGGAAAGTGATAAAACAGCATCTTTTTCTTTAATCAGGTCATCCTTTGTAATTTCTGCTTTGCTGTCATCGGCAATTATTTCAGTTCGGCGCTGATCGTTAAAGCGCTTTTTGACCTCTTTTAATTCATCCCGCAGGACATTATTTAACTGATCTTCATTATTTAAAATATTTTTATAATACTTAATCTTTTCAGCCAGATCCTCTCGTTCCGCTTCCAGTTTTTCAAATTCCATTCCCACCAGCCGCTGCAGCTGCATTTCTAAAATTGACTGGGCCTGTTTTTCTGAAATATCAAGTTGCTTTATTAATTTGTTTTTTGCTTCTTTTTTGGACTGAGAGCTTCTGATTACCTGAATTACTATATCCAGTTCATCAATTGCCCTTTTTAAACCTTCTAAAATATGATAGCGATTTTCAGATTTATTTAAATTATATTCAGTATGATTTTTAATAACTTCTTTTCTAAAATCTAAAAAATGTTGCAGAATCTCCAGCAGACCCATGACAACAGGTTTTTTATCATTGAGTGCTAAAAGGTTAATCCGAAAGTTAGTCTGCAGATTGGTGTATTTATAAAGCCTGTTTAATGTTAATTCAGGATCAGCACTGCTTTTTAACTCAATTACAATTCTAATCCCCTTTTTATCAGATTCATCTCTCAGATCAGAAACAGCAGATATTTTGCCTTTGTTCACCAGTTCAGCTATTTCTTCAATTAACTTTGCCTTATTAACCTGATAGGGGATTTCGGTAATAATTAAATTCTGGTGTCTGCCTTCTTTTTCAACTTTACTTTTGGCTCTTAAGGTAATTTTACCCTTACCGGTCTCATAAGCTGATTTAATACCATCATTACCAACTATAGCGGCACCTGTTGGAAAATCGGGACCTGGCAGATGGTTTTTAATAATAGTATCCAGTCTGGCATTAGGATAGTCCAGCAGGTGGATGAGAGCGTCTATAACCTCTCCTAAGTTGTGAGGAGGGATAGAAGTACTCATACCAACAGCAATCCCGCTGGAGCCGTTAACTAAAAGATTTGGGATTTTAGATGGCAGAACTTCCGGTTCCTGCAGACTGCCGTCAAAATTATCAATAAAATTTACAGTTTCCTCGTCAATATTATCTAAAAGTGCTTCTGCAATTTCAGTAAGTTTTGTTTCTGTATAACGCATGGCAGCAGCACTATCACCATCAATCGAGCCAAAATTACCGTGACCGTCAATCAGCTGATAGCGCTGATTAAAATCCTGGGCCATCCTGACCATAGCATCATAGACTGCACTATCTCCATGGGGGTGGAATTTACCTAATACTTCACCTACCAGGCGGGCTGATTTTTTATGGGGTCTGTTGTGCAGCAGACCCAGCTCACGGGCGGCATATAAGATTCTTCTATGAACGGGTTTTAAACCATCTCTAACATCAGGTAAGGCTCTACCGATAATTACACTTAAGGAATAATTTAAATAGGCATCTTTCATTTTATCTTCAATTGCAATTGGATAAATTTCTTCTTTCATTATCGATCTCCTCTCAATTTTAATCGTTTTCTGCTAATTTATAATATCATTCTTATCAATGAATTTGCAAATTTAAAGATTAATTGACTGGCATTCTCCAAATCTCTTTGTTATAATAATGAAATGGAGGATGGTGAAGATTGATGGAAACACTTTTTGATAATGTAGATTATAATGCTGATCAGATACAGGTGCTTAAAGGTCTGGAGGCAGTTCGTAAAAGACCGGGAATGTATATTGGAAGTACAGGAATTAAAGGACTACATCACCTTGTCTGGGAAGTAGTAGATAACAGTATAGATGAATTTTTAGCAGGAAATGGTGATCGAATAAAGGTTACTATTCATGAGGGAGAAGAAATAACCGTAGAGGATTTTGGGCGGGGAATTCCAGCTGATATCCATCAGGATACCGGGCTGCCTGCTGTACAGGTAGTTTTAACAACTCTTCATGCTGGAGGTAAGTTTAACAATAACAGTTATAAGGTTTCAGGAGGACTGCATGGTGTAGGGGTGTCAGTAGTTAATGCCCTATCGGAAGAACTGACAATTACAACTCACTGGAAGGGTAATAAATATCAGCAGCACTATAAAAAAGGAATTCCTGTTGATAAATTAAAGAAAATTGGTACTACTGACCGCAGTGGTACAGTAATCCGCTTTAAACCTGATTCTGATATTTTTACAGCTACAGAGTTTAAATATGAAAATCTGGCTCACCGCCTGCAGGAATCAGCCTATTTAAATAAAGAACTTACCTTAGTTTTAAGAGATGAAAGAGGCACAGAAGTTCAGACAGAGGAGTTTCAGTATGATGGTGGAATTAAAGCCTTTGTTGAGTTTTTAAATAAGGACCGCAATGTAATTAATGAAGATATTATATATTTTGAATCAAAACCTGATGATTATGAGGTAGAAATTGCTGTTCAGTATAATGATGGTTACAATGAGCGAATTTTTTCCTATGCCAATAATATTAATACTATTGATGGTGGTTATCACCTGACAGGCTTTAAAACTGCTTTAACCAGGGCCATTAATAATTTTGCTAAAAACAACAACCAGCTTCCTTCCAAAATCTCATCTTTAAATGGTAAAGATGTCAGAGAAGGAATTACAGCAGTAATCAATGTTAAATTACCGGAACCACAGTTTGAAGGACAGACTAAGTCTAAACTCGGCAACAGCGAAATCCGCAGTATAGTAGAAAGTGAAGTCTATGAATATTTAAGTTTATATTTTGATACAAATCCTGAGCTGGCAAAAAAAGTAATTGACAAAGCAGTTCAGGCGGTTAGAGCCCGTAAGGCTTCTAAAAAAGCAAGAGAGCTGACCAAAAGGAAAACAGCTCTTTCTTCCAACTCACTGCCCGGTAAACTGGCAGACTGCAGCAGCAAAAAAGCCGAAAAAAGTGAGCTCTTTATCGTTGAGGGTGATTCAGCTGGAGGTTCTGCCAAACAGGGTAGAGAGCGTAAATTTCAGGCTATTTTACCGCTGAAGGGTAAAATTTTGAATGTAGAACGGGCCAGACTTGATAAAATTTTAAATAATAATGAGGTTGCTTCGATTATTACAGCTTTAGGAGCAGGAATTGGAGAAGATTTTAATTTAAAAAAGCTGCGCTATCATAAAATTATAATCATGACTGATGCAGATGTTGATGGAGCTCATATTGCAACTTTAATTTTGACCCTCTTTTACCGCTATATGCCGGATCTGATTGATAATGGACATATTTATCTGGCTAAACCACCTCTTTATAAAGTAACCAAAAGAGGAAAAAGCCATTATTTATACAGTGATCAGGAATTAGAAGATTTTAGAGCTGAAAATGAGGGCAGCAGTTTTTCTCTGCAGAGATACAAGGGTCTGGGAGAAATGAATCCCGAACAGCTCTGGGATACAACTATGGATCCTGAAAACAGAGTCCTGCAGAAAGTAGAAATTGATGATAATATTGAGGCTGATGATATTTTCACCCGATTGATGGGCTCAAATGCCTCTTTAAGAAAAGAATTTATTTTTAACAATGCAGAACTTGCTCAGACTATTGATGTTTAAGTTAAAAAAGACCACAGTTTAAAGCTGTGGTCTTTTTTTAATCTTAATAATTTGGTTTGTTGTATTCAACCCTTTTATCCTTATCTTTTTTAAAGATAAAGTTTAATTTAG
>JBKHFK010000105.1:0-6040 GCA_046540295.1 Halanaerobium sp. | reverse complement strand
CACCGGCGTGAATAATAAGATCAACTTTTTTTAATTCCTTAAGCAGTTCTCCGGGAAAATCTTGAGCTGCATTGGGCAGATGTGTATCTGAAATAACTCCTATCTTCATTATTTATTAAACCTCCATTAATTTGAAAAAAACAGCTTTGCCAGCAGTGGATATTTGATCTTTACTGCATCATAGGGGCATAATTCCTGGCAGCAGAAACAGCGAATACATTCATCTAAATCAACTTCGGGAAAATTATTCAGCATTGTAATTGCATCAGGGGGACAATTTTCAGCACAGGTGCGGCAGCCCACACATTTATCATTTTTAAATACTGGTTTGGGGCGCAAAAATTTTTCTAAAATATCTGATAAAAAATCAGGTAATTTTGAATCAAGCAGGTTATTCTCCTTTTCAATTTTGGGAATTTCAACATCAGTCAGTGCTTCTAATTGATCTCCCCTGAGTTCTAAATTTTCTTTTTTTATAAACCCATCTTCTAATCCAGCCTTAATTGAAGGAACCCTTTCCTCCGGTTCAATCCCCAGCAGTCTGACAGCTGCCAGATCCAGGTAGTAAGGAGAAGTGGAAGCCAGCAAATAATTGAATTCCCTGGGCTCTCCATTAGAAGGTCCCTCTCCTTCCATTCCCACAACTGCATCCATTATTGTTAATTCTGGGGCCACCAGTCCCGCCAGATCATTTAACATCCTTGAAAAATCAAAAACTGACTGCATCCTTAAATGATATTCTGCTTTTAGAACTCCGGGTATACAGCCAAATAGATTTTTGACTGCACCTGTATACATTGTTAAACCATGAGTTTTTAATTTGGGCAGATTAATTATCAGATCAGCATCTTCTAAATAATCAGCCAGCTGAAATGATTTATTTATCTTTCCGGCACTATATACCTGTTTTTTAGAATCAGTATTATAGTTTAATTCCAGATCTTCTTCAGCAGCCAGCTGAAGGAGTCCTGATTTTTGATAGGCTCTTTTTAGTAAACTTTCATTAAAAGGTCCACCCGGACTATCAGCAATAATCACTTCTGCTCCCAGAGCTTTAACCTTTTTGGCCAGAGCCCTTATAAATTCGGGGTTGGTTGTCACGGCTGCCTCAGGTGCCTTTCCCAGCAGGAGATTTGTCTTAAAAAGAACTCTATCACCTGCACTAATAAAACTAGCCAGCCCTCCAAGCTGTTCAAGCAGCAGATCAAGTTTTTCAGCCAGTTCAGCGGCCTGATAACTATAACATTTTTTAACAGCTACTACAGTCATTTATTTACCTTCTTTCACTTTTTAGAACAGATTTAAAAACAGAAAAAATTAAAACCGGCACTAAGGCCGGCTTATTTGTGGAATTTTCTGGCTCCTATTAGCTGCTTTTTTAAAACAGTAGGATAAATACTTTTAAGAAACTTTTTCACCCTTCTTTTCCTTCTTCTCTGCTGAACCTTTTTTATCCTGATTTACATAAAAGTTAGATCCCTTAAAGATTATCCCGGGTGAACCAATGATTCTTTTAACCTGACCACTGCACTCCGGACATTCCTCTAAAGCATCGTCACTAATATTTTGAAATTCTTCAAATCTTCCACATTTTTCACATTCATATAAATATGTCGGCATTTTTATTCCTCCTTCATATCCTTTTTTATTTTTAATTTTATTCGTTGACTATATTTAAATAACCCCAGTAATTATAAAGCTGAATAAAGATAAACAAAGCAGCAATTAACCACTTTGAATGATAGATAAAATAGCCAAGGCCGGCAGCTGAACTAATAATAATTGAAGTTAAAACATATTTTCTCTTTAGTTTTATCTTTAAAATCTGCCAGGGAATTAAACCAAGTCCTATAAAAACACCAGAATCAACATTATAAAAAAGTCCGGCAATCCCGACAAGCAAAAATATAATTAGTAAAAATAAATTCATCATTTAACCTCCAGTTATGGAGTAGTTTATTTCTTTAAATAAAAATCCAACTTTATAATAATATATCATAAAATAAAGTACTTTAGCAAGTTATTAATTTACAGTCTGAGGTTCTAAATTAAAGTTTGAACGCAATTTAGAACCTCAGACAAATTTAATTTTAATTATTGAGCTCTAATAAAGCTACAGACTCTATATGATAGGTCTGAGGAAAAAGATCAACAGGTTGAATTTCAAGCAGCCTGTATTTTTGCTTTAATTGCTTTAAATCTCTGGCCTGTGTGGCCGGGTTACAGGAAATATAAACTATTTTTTTCAATTCATTTTTCAGCAGCAGCTGAATAGTTTTTTCAGCCAGGCCTTTTCTGGGAGGATCAAAAATTATTGTATTAATTTCTTCTTTTTCCAGTAATTCAGGCAGCTTATCTTCGACCAGCCCCTGTTCAAAATCTACATTTG
This sequence comes from Halanaerobium sp., assembly GCA_046540295.1. Taxonomy (GTDB): domain Bacteria; phylum Bacillota; class Halanaerobiia; order Halanaerobiales; family Halanaerobiaceae; genus Halanaerobium. The sequence goes on along the minus strand of JBKHFK010000105.1, from coordinate 3,651 downwards.
TTATTTTATTTAACCCGGCATTTTTTCGGGCATCTTCAACAGCTGATTTTAAAGATTCCACCGCATAAATTTTTTCTACCCTATCTGCCAGATAAAGAGCAATACTCCCGGTGCCCGAAAAGGCATCAATAACTTTTTGGTTCTTATTATCCCCCAGATATTCTCCAGCAGTCTCATATAATTTTTGGGCCTGCATTGTATTGACCTGAAAAAATGATCTGGCAGATATTAAATAAGCTGTCTGCCCGATATATTCAGTAATTTTACTATCTCCTGCTAAAAGTATATCTTTTTCACCAAAAATAACATTGGTATTTTCAGTATTTATATTCTGAACAACACCTTTTAACTCAGGTATTTTACGCATCAAAGTTCGAGCAATTAAGTTTTTGTCTATAAAATCATCACCATTTGTGACCAGTACCAGTAAAGCCTGATTGGTACAGCTGCCGACCCTAATCACCAGATGCCTCAACAGGCCCTGCAGAGTGTTTTCATTATAAACACTCAACTGAAACTTATTCAATTCTTCCAGTGTTATTCTTAAAATTCTATTAATTAAGGGATGCTGAATCAGGCAATTATGGTTGGGAACCACCTCATGACTTCCTCTTTTATAAAAACCTGCTGTTATCTGAGCTTCCTTATCCAGTGCCAGAGGGAACTGAGCTTTATTGCGGTAGCGAAAATCATCATCTGCAGCCAGTACATCCCTCAGTTTAAAATCTTCTATCTCAGCAATCCGCTTAAACAGCTGTTTAATATTATTCTGTTTAAATTCCAGTTCTTTGTGATAATTAATATGCTGCAGCTGACAGCCTCCACATTCATTATAAACCGGACAGGGGGCTTCAGTTCTTCCCTCCCCACCCTCAATAACTTCTATTAACTCAGCAAAGGCATAGTCTTTCTTGATCTTAGTAACTTTTGCTTTAACCAGATCCCCGGGTAAGGTCAGCGAAATAAAAACGGCCATTCCATTCTCGGCTCTGGCCACTCCGTCTCCCCCGTGGGCTAAATCTTCTATTTTAAAAGTTTTAATTTCACCTTTTTTCAAAATTGGCACTCCTCTTTAAATATAGTTGCTTATTTATCTTTATAAGTTTATCACAAAAAACTCCTGTCTTTCAAGCCGGCTTTACAGTCTAAACCTTCTATGGTAGAATTATTTGATAGAATATTTCTGATTTAGAAATAAATTTTAGCTTAATTAATAATAATACTTTAATCTATAAAGTTTAATTAATATGAGGGGGCAGTTCTTTGAACTTTCAGGTTGTGATAACTCAAATTATATCATTATTTCTGCTCATTGCTGTCGGTTATTTTCTTCGGCGTAATAAACATCTGGATAAAAAAGAAACTGGGGCAATTTCGAAACTGCTCTTAGATTTAATCATTCCAGCTATGTTAATTTCTTCTCTACAGATTGATATTACTGCTAAAATGCTGGGAGATTTTACTGATTTATTTCTCTACTGGATTGCTTTTTATCTATTGTTAATAGGTCTTGCCGCGCTAATTTCAAAATTATTTCCGATATCCACAGACAAAAAAATTGTACTCAAATTTTTCCTGATTTTTGGTAATGTTGGTTATATGGGACTGCCGGTAATAGATGTTATATTCCCGGAAAACGGTATTTTCTTTGGTTCGATCGGAGTTGTAGTCTTTAATATCTTCTTATGGACTTATGGTGCCAATCTCTTTTTGAGAGGTAATGATAAGAAAAAAATTAGTTTACGGGATATTTTTAATAATGGGGTAATTGCAATTATCATCGGTTTATTTTTAATGTTAACCGGGATCAAACTTCCGGATTCAATAATGACAGCAGTTGATATGCTGGCAGAAGCTACTTTTCCGCTTTCTATGCTGGTTATTGGTAGTGGACTGGCTCAGATTAAAATATCCGGTATCTTTAAGGATTTAAATATTATTGCTTATTCGACTTTAAAATTATTAATAATTCCTGCTGCAGCACTAGTGATCTTAAACTACTTCCGGATTGATGATCCGATAAGAACTATCCTGGTTTTACAAATTGCAATGCCTGCTGCTGCTAATGGTGTTATTTTTGCTGAAAGATATGAGGGAAATTATGTCTTTGCAGCTGAGTGCCTTTTCTTATCAACTCTAATGGCTGCACTTAGTATTCCTGCAATTTCTTTTTTGACCACTTATTTTAAATAAAAAATGAATATTTGATAAATTAAAGGAGCCTGCAGGCTCCTTTTAAAATGCTTTTATGTATCTAATTTTAAATCACTAAGAACTTCTACAACTTTTTTTACCTGCTCATCAATAACATAATAATTTCTCTCCAGACCATTTCGCTCACTGCTTAAAATATCAGCCTCTCTTAGCTTAGCCAGATGCTGAGAAAGAGTAGACTGCGGTATTTTTAAGCAGTGCTGCATTTCAGAGACATTACACCCTTCTTCGTTCATTAAACCTTTAACAATTGCTAAACGAATAGGATGGGCAAGAGCCTTTAAAAGATCAGCTTCTGCCTCTAAAATTTTTAAATTTTCTTCTAATACTTCTTCTGCTTTTTCATTTGTAAAAAAAGGCATTTCTTTACCTCCATTTATCTGACTTTATCTAAATAATACGATATAGTTGCTTAAAAGTCAAGTGATTTAAGAATTTTTTAACAAACCACTGAATAAAAATCTATATTAAAAGCTTAATGTGGCCCAAAAAGGGCCACATCTTTTAAAAATTATCAAACAATCGGACAGGTTGTTGAATTCCAGGCAGTTAAACCACCGAGAACTACCCTCTGATTAATAAAACCTTCATTTTTTAATAGGCTTGCTGCTGTCATCGACCTCAAACCACTGCCGCAGAAAATATATAAGGGAATATCTTCAGGCAGCTCAGCATAATGTTCAGGAAGCTGAGTTAAATGAATGTGCTCTGCATTTTTTATCTCTCCTTCTGCTTCCAGCTCATCGTCTGAGCGAATATCAAGTAAAAACCAGTCTTCAGGATCATTATCTAGCAGTGTACAGAGCTTATCTACAGTAACTGTATTAACAGACTCACTTTTCTTGCCGTCCATATGCCAGTTAATAATTCCTCCACTTAAATAGCCAAGAATATTATCATATCCAGTTCTGTATAAGTGTCTGACAGCTTTTTTAGGATACTCACCTTCACTTACCAGCAAAATATTAGCTCCAACCGGAATAAACCAGCCAACAAAACTGGGAAGATTCTGCAGTGGAATAGAAATTGAGCCAGGCACATGAGCAGCTGCATAACTCACCTCAGTTCTTACATCAATAATATAAGTATTATCAACTTCTGCTGCCTCAGCAAACTCAGAAGCTGAAAGAGCAGCCGGCTTCTTATAGTTAGCTAAAAGTTCCTGTTCAACTAAATTTGATTCTTCCATATTTTCAAAATAAGGTGGATATTCCAGCATTTCACCAACCAGATCAATAAACTCTTCCTTGTTTTCAACCTGTAATTTAGGGTTTAATTTTCTTTCTATTCCAAGAGTTGTCCATTCCCTTTCAGCAATAGCTGAGGCACAGACCGAGCCAGCACCATGTGCAGGACAGAGAATAACTTCATCACCCAGTGGTAGAATCTTATTAAAGATAGAGTCATAAAGCCAGCTTCCCGTCTTTTCTAAATTCT
>JBKHFK010000104.1:0-6041 GCA_046540295.1 Halanaerobium sp. | reverse complement strand
GCTACGGTCTATCAGTTAGCAAAAAGATCGGGAATGCTGTTGTTAGGAATAAGTTAAAGAGAAGATTGAGAGAAATTATTAGAGATTTTGAAAAGGAATATGAATTTAAAGGTTATGATATAATTTTTATTGCCCGTAATCCAGTTGTTAATCTTGATTTTCAACATTTAAAAAAGGATGTAAAAAAATTGTATAAAAGGATGAATATAATTTAAAGTTGAGAGATAAAAGTTGTTGATAATTAATGTTTTATTTATTTTACATAGTCATTTAAACTGTTGATTATGAATATGAGACTGGTTAAATAACTGGTTAAATAAGGTGATAAGGTGATAAGATGAAAAAATTATTTTTGTTTTTTATTAGAATCTATCAGAAGATTATTTCACCCTGGACTCCAAAAAGCTGTCGTTTTCGACCTACCTGTTCAGAATATACAAAACAGGCTGTTCAAAAGTACGGAGCTTTAAAGGGAGGATGGATGGGATTAAAGCGAATTTTGCGCTGCCATCCCTTCAATCCAGGTGGTTATGATCCGGTAGAATAGGAGGAATTTATTAAATGTTTGATTGGTTAATTAATGGAATGGCCTATGCTCTAGATTTTATTTACAATATTGTTGGTAATTATGGTCTTGCGATTATAATTTTTACCCTTTTGATTAAACTTGTTCTTTATCCTTTAACAGCAAAACAGACGCGCTCAATGAGGGAAATGCAGGAAATACAGCCTGAAATGAAAAAAATTCAAGAAGAATATGAAGATGATAAGGAAAAACAGCAGGAAGCAATGATGGAACTCTATCAGGAACATGGAGTTAATCCCGCTGCTGGCTGTCTGCCAATGATTGTTCAGATGGCAATTTTGATTCCTTTGTACAGAACTATTTTTGCTCTGGGCGATAAAATGGCAAATGAAGCCTTTTTATGGATTGGAACAATAACTAATGGATCATTAGCTGAGCCGGATATTGCAATTGTGCTTTTAAATGCACTTGTGATGCTGGGACAGACTTATATGACTCAGAAGATTTCTGGTGGAGAGGGTAAAAGTAATAAGATGATGTATATGATGCCTCTCTTTATAGTATTTATTGGTTTCTCATTACCTGCTGGAGTTTTATTATACTGGTTTACATCAACCCTATTTACTGTAGGTCAGCAGTACTTCCTCTCCAAAGAACCCAGTAGAATCAAGGGGGAGGCAGAATAAAAATGAAAAGCATAAAAGTAGAAGCTAAAAATGTAGAAAAAGCAGTAGAAAAAGCTCTAACTAAACTTGGAATTACAAGAGAAGAAGCAGAGATTAATGTTATAGATGAGGGAAGCAAAGGTTTGCTGGGATTAATCGGTACAAAAGATGCTGTTGTAGAGGTAAAAGAAGTTTTTGATCCTGTCAAAAAAGGTAAAGAATTTTTGGAAACTCTTTTAAAAAAGGCCAATATTAATGTTGGTGTAGAGATTCTGGAAGAAAAAAGTGATGATGAGCAGGTAGTTTATAACTTAACAGGAGAAAAGGAACTCGGACTGGTTATCGGTCATCGAGGAGAAACTCTTGATGCAATGCAGTATTTGACTTCTATCTATCTTAATAAAGAGCTGGAAGAATATTTTAGAGTTCTACTTGATGCTGAAGGTTATCGCGACCGCCGTCAGGAAACACTGGAGAGACTGGCAGAAAGACTGGCAGCTAAGGCAGAAAGAAAAAAAAGAAAAGTTGTTTTAGAGCCGATGCCACCTCATGAAAGAAGAATTATTCATATTAAACTTAAAGAAAATAAAAATGTTAAATCATACAGTGAGGGGAAAGAGCCCTACCGTAAAGTTATGATAGAACCATTAGATAACTAATATAATTATCTAATATAAATAAAGCAGCTGTATTTGCTATTTACAGCGACTAATAAATAGAAAATAAAAGAAGCAGATGGCTTTTATCATTAACCCAGCAGGGAATTTCTCTGCTGGGTTATCTTTTAGGAGGTGTTAAGAAAGTGGATATTTTAAAAGAAGATACTATTGCAGCGATTGCAACTCCATTTGGTACAGGTGGGACCGGAAAAATTAGAATCAGCGGACCTCAGGCCTATCAAATTGGAGATCAGATTTTTAAATCAATAAAAGAAGGAAAAAATCTGTCTGAGCAGGAAACCTACACAGCTCATTACGGCCACATCAAAGATCCGGAAAGTGGAAAAATAATTGATGAAGTTGTAGCAATCATGATGAGAGCTCCTCATTCTTTTACAGGTGAAAATGTTTTAGAGTTTGACTGCCATGGTGGAATGACTCCCCTGAGAGCGGTGCTGGACTTAGTATTAAAATATGGTGCCAGGCTGGCTGAGCCGGGAGAGTTTTCTCAGAGAGCCTTTTTAAATGGAAGAATTGATCTGGCTCAGGCAGAAGCAATTATTGAAATAATAAATTCTAAAACAGAAAAAAGCCTGGACCTTGCTGTTGATCAGCTAAATGGTAAGCTTTCTGAGAAAGTTGACCAAATTAAAGAAGAGGCAGTTGAAATTCTAGCTCATCTGGAAGCAGCAATTGATTATCCTGAAGATGAAATTGAAGGTTTTTCTCCAGCAAAATTGGGAGATAAATTTAATTATATAAAAGAGGAAATAGAAAAACTATTAAAGAGCAGCAAACAGGGAAAAATATATAAAGAAGGTTTAAAAACCGTTATTGTAGGCAAACCCAATGTAGGGAAATCAAGTTTGTTGAATTATTTTTTAGAAGAACAGAGGGCGATTGTGACTGATATTCCGGGAACAACTCGAGATGTGATTGAAGAATATATAAATCTAAAAGGAATTCCTTTAAAAATAATTGATACAGCTGGAATTAGAGAAACCAAAGATGCTGTAGAAAAAATTGGAGTTGAGAGAACCAGAAAATCAGCAGAAAAATCAGATCTGGTGCTTTTTATGCTTGATATTAGTCAGGGAATAACGGCTGAAGATAGAGAAATTTATAAACTTATTAAAGATAAACCGGTAATCATAATTGTCAACAAAACAGATCTACCTTCAAAGATAGATAAAGAAAAAATTGAGAAAGAATTTTCTGAGCACAGTGTACTCTGGATATCACTTTTAGAAGAAGAGGGACTAAATGAGTTAAAAGAAGATATTCTGGATGAAATACTTGATGAAGAAATTGATACAGATGCCGAGGCAGTAGTAACTCAGAGCAGACATCATGATGCTCTGGTTAAGGCTGAAGAAGCAATTGAGAGGGTAATTGTTTCACATGAAACAAATATGCCCTATGATTTTTTGACTATAGATTTAAAGGACTGTCTTGATGGACTCGGGAAAATAACAGGAGAAACTGTTGCTGATGATATTTTAGATAGAATATTTAATGATTTTTGTCTGGGAAAATAATAATAAAAGGGAGAGATATAATGGATTTTCATAAATATCCAAAAGAGTACGACGTAATAGTAATTGGAGCCGGTCATGCAGGTTGTGAAGCATCTCTGGCACCTGCAAGAATGGGCTTGAAGACACTGACTTTAACAGTTAGTTTAGATCATGTAGCATTTATGCCCTGCAATCCTTCACTTGGTGGTCCGGGAAAATCTCATATAGTGAGGGAAATTGATGCCCTTGGTGGAGAAATGGCCAGAAATATGGATGAAACCATGATTCAAATTAGAATGCTTAATACAAGTAAAGGACCTGCAGTTCACGGTCTGCGGGGACAATCAGATAAAGATGAATACCATAAAAGAATGAAGCAGGTTTTAGAACAGGAAGATAATATTGATTTAAAACAGCAGATAGCAGAAGATATAATTGTTGAAGATGGAGAAGTTAAGGGGGTTGTAACTAAAACAGGGGTCTTTTTTCCCGGAAAAAAAATTATTCTAACAACAGGTACCTTTTTAAAAGGAAGAATTATAATTGGAGAGGCTAAATTTAATGCCGGTCCCAATCAGCAGTATCCGGCAAATAAACTTTCAGGAAGTTTAAAAGATCTGGGAATTAATTTGCGCCGCTTTAAGACTGGAACACCACCAAGAGTAAGTAAAAAATCTATGGATTTTTCAAAAATGGAGCCCCAGCCGGGAGAAGAGGGTTTAAGTTTTTCTTTTGAATCTGAGCCTCTGACCGGTGAGCAGGCTATGTGTTATTTAACCTATACATCAGAGGAAACACACAGAATTATAAGTGATAATAAGATGCGGACACCACTCTTTAGTGGTGTAATTGATGGAGTTGGACCCCGCTACTGTCCTTCTATTGAGGATAAGGTGGTCCGTTTTCCGGATAAGGGAAGACATCAGTTATTTATTGAGCCGGAAGGACTAGGAACTGATGAATATTATGTTTCAGGACTTTCAACCAGTCTGCCTTATGATGTTCAGATTGAGATGGCCAGAACTGTACCTGGTTTAGAAAATGTAGAGATTATGAGGCCCGGTTATGCAATTGAGTATGACTGTGTGGATCCGGAAGAACTGAAACTTGATTTAGAGCTAAAAAAAATTAAGGGTTTATACACAGCAGGTCAGATTAACGGCAGTTCTGGTTATGAGGAGGCAGCCGGGCAGGGTTTAATTGCCGGGATTAATGCCGCTTTAAGTTTGCAGAATAAAGAGCCGGTAATTTTAAAACGTTCTCAGGCTTATATAGGTGTTTTGATTGATGATTTAGTTACTAAAGGAACACCGGAACCATATAGAATTATGACCTCGAGGGCAGAATACAGGCTGCTGCTGCGGCAGGATAATGCAGATCAGCGTTTAACTCCTCTGGGAAGAGAAATTGGGCTGGTTGGTGATCAGAGATATCAACATTATCAGCAAAAAATGGAAGGTCTAAAAAAAGCGCTTAAATTTTTAAGAGCAGATGAAAATCAGGTTAATCCAACTAAAGAGGTTAGAGCCCGTTTGGAAGAACTGGGTAGTGGAAATTTGAGCAAACCAGTAAGTCTGGAAAAGCTGCTGCGCCGGCCGGAGATTTCCTATCCGGACCTGAAATTTTTTGCAAAAGAGCTGCCAGAAATTAAAAAAGATGTGCAGGAACAGGTAGAAATTCAGGTTAAATACAAAGGTTATATTGAACGCCAGGAATCTCAGGTCGAGCAGTTTAGAAAGATGGAAGAAAAAAAGATACCGGAAGAATTGGATTATAATCAACTTGATAATCTACGCCTGGAAGCAAGAGAAAAATTAAATAAGATCAGACCTCTTTCTATCGGCCAGGCTTCGAGAATTTCCGGGGTTTCGCCAGCTGATATTTCAGCGCTGATGATCTATTTAGAACAGTATAAGAGAGAGCAAAAAGGTGGTCAGAATGGAGATAACTAAAAGTGAATTCATTGAAGAATTAGAAGCAGGAATCAAGACTTTAGATATTTCCTACAGCAGTGAACAGCTTGAACAGCTCTGGGAATATTATCTTTTCTTTATTGAGGAAAATAAAAAATATAATTTAAGTACAATCACTGAGCCGAAAGCTGTAATAAAAAAACATTTTTTAGATTCACTTGTTATTTTAGAACAGCTCAATTTGGAAGGTCGAAAGAGGTGGCTTGATATTGGGACAGGTGCTGGTTTCCCGGGCTTGGTTTTAAAATTATTTCTGCCGGGGGACAGCTTTTATCTGCTTGATTCTTCAGCCAAAAAAGTTAATTTTTTAAACCAATTAATTTATAAGCTGGATCTTAAAGGAATTGATGCCACTCACGGTCGAGCTGAGGACCTGGCACAGATTAAAGACTGGCGCTCTTCTTTTGATTATGTCTGTTCAAGGGCAGTTGCTTCTTTAAATATATTACTGGAATATGCAGTACCATTTTTAAAAATTGGAGGATTAGCCTATCTTTATAAGGGTCCAGAATATAATGAAGAAATAAAAGAAGCTCAGACTGCTCTGGAAACATTAGGGGCTGAAGTTAACAAAATTACTGAACTTGATGTGCCGGGTTTAGAAGCAGAAAGATATTTAATTATTATTAAAAAAAGTTCTCAAACTCCAGAAAAATATCCTCGTCGGGCTGGAATTCCAAAAAAACGCCCCCTTTAATTTA
>JBKHFK010000103.1:0-6059 GCA_046540295.1 Halanaerobium sp. | reverse complement strand
CCCAAGCCATCGCTCAGAGAAGCGGTTGAATCCTGGATTTATGCAGGTGGAGCACACCATACTGGATTTTCAAAAGCAGTCACCACTGAGCATTTAAGAGATTTTGCTGAAATCGCAGATATTGAGCTGCTGACAATTGATGCTGATACTAAAGTAAATGAATTCAAAAAAGAATTAAAATGGAATGATGTTTACTATAAATTAAAGTAAATTAAATCTAAATTTACAACTATATTAGAATAAATATCTAAAAAAAGATATTTAAATAGATTTCTCATTAATAATTCTCTCCATATAAACGCTTTTTGACAGTAATATAAAAGTACCCCCTTTTGAGCTGTCAAAAGTTGTTTATATGGTGGAATTAAAGTTCTGAATCAAAGTTTATAGAATTTTGCTACATTCTGGAGGGGAAAAAATGTTAGAAAACCTTAAAAAAGAAGTTTTAGCAGCTAATCTGGAACTGCCCAAAAGAGGTTTAGTAACTTATACCTGGGGTAATGTCAGCGGTATTGATAGGAAAAAAGGTCTGTTTGTAATCAAGCCAAGTGGAGTAGAATATGATGAAATGACAGCAGATGATATGGTTGTTGTTGATCTTGATGGGAATAAGGTAGAAGGTGATTTAAAACCATCTTCAGATACTGCAACCCATCTTTATTTATATAATCACTTTAAAGAAATTGGCGGTATTGTACACACTCATTCCAGCTGGGCTACAAGCTGGGCCCAGGCAGGTAAAGGAATTCCTGCTTTTGGTACAACTCATGCTGATTACTTTTATGGGGAAATTCCCTGCACCCGAAAAATGAAAGCTTCAGAAATTGAAGGGGAATATGAGAGAGACACAGGAAAAGTTATTGTTGAGAGATTTAAGGGAATTGATCCAACTCAGAGACCGGGTGTTTTAGTCAATAATCATGGTCCGTTTTCCTGGGGAACAGATGCAGCTAATGCTGTGCATAATGCAGTTGTAATGGAAGAAGTTGCTAAAATGGCCTATCGAGCTTTAAATCTAAATCCAGCTTTACAGGAAATTGATCAGGTATTATTAGATAAGCACTTTTTAAGAAAGCACGGTAAAAATGCCTATTACGGCCAGGAATAACGATTTTTTAGGATGGAGGTAAATTTATGACTACAGCTAATAAAAAAGCTATTGAAAACGGAAACACAGCTTTAGGGATTGAATTTGGTTCAACCAGGATTAAAGCAGTTTTACTTAATGGAACGAATAATGAAATAATTGCTTCCGGCAGTCACAGCTGGGAAAATGATTATCTTGATGGAATCTGGACTTACAGTCTTGATGCTATCTGGACAGGACTGCAGGATAGTTATAATAATATGGCGCAAAATGTTGAAGCTGAATATGGGGTGAAAATTAAAAATATAGCCTCGATTGGCTTTAGTGCTATGATGCATGGTTACATGCCTTTTGATAAAAAAGGAGAGCTATTAGTTCCCTTTAGAACCTGGCGCAATAATATTACTGAAGAGGCCAGTAAAAAATTGACTGAAGAATTTAAGCATCCAATTCCTCAGCGCTGGAGTATTGCTCATTTATATCATGCAATTTTAAATGAAGAAAAACATATTGCAGATATTGATTTTTTAACAACCCTGGAAGGTTTTATTCACTGGAAATTATCAGGCAAAAAGGTAATTGGCATTGGAGAAGCATCAGGAATGTTTCCTGTTGATGTTAAAATAAATAATTATAACCAGGAAATGCTTGATAAATTTAGTAATTTAATTTCCGATTATAATCTTCCCTGGGAAATCAATGAGATTTTACCTAAACCTTTGCTGGCAGGCGAAGATGCCGGTAAATTATCTACTGCAGGAGCAAAATTGCTGGATCCAACTGGAACACTTGAGCCGGGAAGTTTAATGTGTCCACCAGAAGGAGATGCAGAAACCGGAATGGTTGCCACCAATAGTATTGCTCCCAGAACTGGAAATGTGTCTGCCGGAACTTCTGTTTTTGCCATGGTAGTTTTAGAAGATGAACTATCCAACCCCCATCCGGAACTGGATCTGGTGATGACTCCAACCGGTAAATTGGTGGCAATGGCTCATTCCAACAATTGTTCCTCCAATCTGGATAAGTGGATTAATCTTTTTAAAGAAGCAGTGGAAGAATTGGGTTTTGAAATTGAAATAAATACACTTTATGAAAAACTTTATAATAAAGCACTTGCTGGAGATAAAGACTGTGGAGGTCTTTTAAGTTATGGTTATCTTTCCGGTGAACATATAACGGGTTTTGAGGAAGGCAGACCGCTGTTTACTATGGAATCTGACAGCAATTTTAACCTTGCTAATTTTATGCGGGTTAATTTACAGAGTGCTTTAGGTGCAATGAAAATGGGGATGGATATTCTTTTGAAAGAAGAAAATGTAAAATTAGATAAAATGCTGGGCCATGGTGGTCTCTTTAAAACTGAAGGAGTTGCTCAGAAATTTATGGCAGCTGCTGTTAATGCACCGGTATCTGTAATGGAAACCGCCGGAGAAGGTGGAGCCTGGGGAATTGCTCTACTTGCATCCTACCACTTAAATAAAGAAGAGGAACAGAGTCTGGAAGAATTTTTAAATCAGAAGATCTTTACTGACCAGAACGAAAAAGTAATAGAACCTGATCCAGCTGATGTAAAAGGTTTTGAAGAATTTATGCAGCGGTACAAAGCTGGACTGGCTATAGAAAGAGCAGCTGTAGAAAACTTAAACTAGATAAAATGAAGACCCCTTTTAATTAACCTCAACTAAAATTGGTTGGGGTTAATTTTGTTAAAGATGCAGGAAAAATTTTTTTGACAGCTAATTATAAATAATAGAAGATAATTTAAGCCTTAAAAAAAGATGCTAATCTAAATTCAGGAGGTAAAAATAATATGGAAATAAATAATATTTCAGCTAAGAAATGTTCCTGTGGTAGAGTCCATCAGATTCCGATTAAAGATGTAATAATTGAGGCTGGTGCTCTGGACAGAACAGCAGAATTAATTCAAAGTATCACTGAAGAAAAAAAGGTTTATTTAATTGTTGATCAAAACACAAAAAAGGCAGCAGGAGCTGAGTTGAAAAAGAAATTATTTAAGGGAAATTTTGAGGTAGAAGAAATTTTACTTAAAGAAAGAAAAGAAGATGATCATTTAGTTCCTGAACCAGGAGCCTTATATCAAATTATTGAAAAAATCGAGCATGACGGCTATCTGCTGGCCTGTGGTTCAGGCTCCATCAACGATTTAACAGCCTATGCCGCCCATAAAATGCAGCTGCCCTATTCAATCTTTGCTACTGCTCCATCCATGGACGGCTATGCATCTTCAGTATCCTCAATCACAGTTGATGGAGTCAAACAGACCTATAATACAACTCCGCCAGAGTTAATTATAGCAGATTTAAATATTCTAAAGGCTGCTCCCTGGAAGATGATTCAGTCCGGACTGGGGGATCTTTTAGGAAAGGTGTCTTCGCTTTTAGAATGGAAACTGGGGGTTGCAATTTTTGATGAGTATTTCTGCCAGGAAGCGTTTGACTTAGTCGAAAATCTTTTAAATGATCTGATAAGTAATTCTGAAAAAATTATTGCTCGCAAAAAAGAGGGAATTGAAATCTTAACCAAAGGTTTAATTTATTCTGGAGTGTCAATGATGATGGTCGGCAGCTCCCGTCCCGCTTCGGGTACAGAACATCATATTTCTCACTTTTTTGATATGTATGCCGGGATTTTTGGTGAGCATGTTCCTACTCACGGGATTAAGGTGGGAACTGCCGCTTTAATCAGCAGTCACTATTATCTAAAATTACTGGACACAGATTTTTCTCAGTTTGAAATCAATCATGATCGAAAAGCAAGAGAAGAAGAAATAAAAGCAGCCTATTTGGATAAAGCAGATGGGATTTTAAAACTGCTGGATCAGCGCTGGGAACATGATTTAATTACAAAGGAAGATCTGCTGGCAGCAGAAGCGGAGATTAAAAATAATATTCAGGAATTTAAAGATTATCTTTTAAGTGTAGAAACTATCCTGGAAGACTTTGGCTTTTTTGAAAGAGAAGATGTTAAAAATTTAAACCGAGACTGGCTTGAAAAAGCAGTTAATCACTGTTTTGAGATTCGCTTCCGTTATACAATTTCAACTCTTTTAAGACAGGTAGGTCTGCTGGATCAGTGGGGAGAAGAAGCAATAGCAAAACTGGAACATAAATTGTCCTGAAATTATATTTGTAATTCTATTAAATCAATTATCCAGGAGTTGTTAATATGGCAAAAATTATTAAAATACCTAATTCTGGCAGGCCTTTTAAAAACAATGCGCATTATTGTGTCGGGACAGGCAGAATGGGGCTGGCACTGCAAAAAGAATATGTCGATCATCTGGAAATAGTCCAGGAGTCTATAAATTTTAATTATATCCGGGGTCACGGCCTTTTCTGTGATGATGTAGGAATTTATCGTGAATATGAAATGGATGGTGAGACGCATAGTCTTTATAATTTCACTTATCTGGATCGAATTATGGATACCTATCTTGAAAATGAGATCAAACCATTTCTTGAGTTGGGATTTATGCCGGAAGAATTAAAAACTGATAATCAGACTGTTTTTTACTGGAAAGGAAATGTTTCTCCTCCTGATTCATATAAAAAGTGGTCTGAATTGATAACAGCTACCTTAGAACATTTAATAGAAAGATATGGCAGAGAAGAGGTAATTACCTGGCCGATAGAGGTCTGGAATGAACCAAATATAGCTTTCTGGTCAGGGACTATGGAAGAATACTTTAAGCTTTATGATTATTCGGCTGAAGCTGTCAAGAAAGTTGATTCCCGAATTCAGGTTGGTGGACCTGCAATATGTGGTGTCGAAACAGAAAAATGGCTGCGGTCATTTTTTGAGCACTGTAGTGAAAATAAGTCTCCACTGGATTTTATCACTCGCCACTGTTACACAGCCAATCAACCATCTGAGCAGGGCCAATATACTTATCATACTTTAAATAAACCAACAAAGATGATAGACGAATTGAAAGAGACAAGAGAAATAATGAATGATTATCCTCTTACAGCTGAACTGCCGCTTCATATAACTGAATTTAATAGTTCTTATGTACCTACCTGTCCGGCTCATGATACTGATTTTCATGCAGCATATATTGCCCGTATTTTAAGTGAAGCTGGAGAATATGCAGATTCGTATTCCTACTGGACATTTAGTGATGTCTTTGAGGAAAAGGATGTTCCCAGTTCAGTGTTTCATGGAGGATTTGGCCTGGTTGCTTTAAATTCTATAAAAAAACCGACTTTTTATGCTTTTGAATTTTTTGCTAAAGCAGGTAGGGAGCTGCTCTACCGTGATGATAATTTGCTTGTTACTAAAAAAGAAGGCAGATATGTAGTTATTGGCTGGAACTGGCACAATATGCGCGATGGTAAAAAAAGCAGCGATAAATCTTATACTCTGCAGCTGCCTGCTGTAGCTGAACAGGCAGTCTTAATTAAAAAAGAAGTGGGAGGAAAAAATGCTAATCCTCTGCAGACCTGGAGTAACCTTGGTAAGCCAAAAAATCTAAGTAGAGAACAGCTAGAAATACTGCAGAGAGCAGCCGAACCACTGCAGACAGATGCAAAGCTAATGGCAGAAGACGGGTTCTATGAAGTAGAATTAAATATTACATGTAATCATCTCTATCTGCTGGAAATTATAGCAGTAGATGATAAGACTGATGCTTATCCTGGTTTTAAGCAGGAAGAGTTTTATGGATTGGAATAATCTCATAGTATGTGATTTATTATAAACTTAATTTAAAGAGGGAGCGAGCTAATTTAAGAATAACTCACCAGTTAGATTAAAAATATTTTTGTATGAATTATTTGACAAGTCAGATTAAATGTGATAAATTCATTTTATGTTAAACGTTTAGTTTAGATAGGTGAGGTGTATTTATATGGGTACAACTATGAATGATGTAGCAAAAGAAGCTGGTGTTTCTGTTGCAACAGTTTCTAAATATATTAATGGCGGAAATGTTTTAGATAGGAATGAAAAG
>JBKHFK010000102.1:0-6135 GCA_046540295.1 Halanaerobium sp. | reverse complement strand
AAATTCAGCAAATGAAATTTATAAAGTTGCAGAAAAGTTATTAAATATATTTTCTAACACTATTAAATATAATTATGAACCATTTATGTTAAATGCCAGAATAGGTATTTCTGTTTATCCAGATGACTGTATTAGTTCCCAGAGTTTACTCTCAAATGCAGAAATTGCTTTAATTAATATTAAAAAAAATGATTATGCTTTTTTTGATCAGGAGATGAACCAGAAAATTAAGGAGTTTACTAAAATTGAGGCCAAACTTGATCGAGCTGTAAAAAATGATGAATTTATAGTTTATTATCAACCATATTATAGAGGAGAAAACGAGAGTCTTTATGGTATGGAGGCCTTAATTAGATGGGAAGATCCGGAGCGGGGAATTATTTCTCCAGCAGAGTTTATTCCTATCCTGGAAAATTCTCAACTTATCAAAAAAGCCGGTATAATAGTTATCCAGAAGGTAGTCAATAATATCAACAAGTGGTTGGAATCAGGCTTTGAAGTGGTACCTGTTTCTATTAATCTTTCAGCCAGACAGCTTGAAGATAGTACCCATCTGCAGAATATTTATCAGATAATTGCAGATAGTGGTATAGATAATTCTTTAATTAAGTTTGAAATTACAGAATCAAGTGCTATGGATGATGTTGATTATAGTCTCCAAGTAATGAATAGAATGAAGAAAAGGGGATTTGCAATTTCCATTGATGATTTTGGGACCGGTTATTCTTCCTTCAGTTATCTGCAGAAGTTTCCGATTGATTATCTTAAAATTGACATAACATTTATTAGAAATATGACTTTAAGTGAAGATGGCAAAAATATTGTAGAGTCAATAATCAATCTTGCTCATCTATTGAATTTAAAAACCATTGCCGAGGGAGTCGAAGAGGAAATAGAATTAAAAGAACTCAATCAGCTTAAAAATGATTTTATTCAGGGTTATTATTTTAATCAACCAATGCCAGCTGATGATATAAAAAATATTTTAAATAAAAAATAAAAAAAGACCGCTCACTTAAAAGTGATGGCGGTCTTTTTGAATGTTTAAAAGTAAAGTAATTTTTAAAGATATAATTTAAATAACAGTTTCTGATTTTTCTCCAATAATCTGCACAATTAAATAAAGAGCAATTATGCCAAGTGGCAGCAGAAAGAAGGCTGAAAAGCCAAAACCTGCCGGTAAAAAGCCAAATAAAGCAGCTACCAGTCCAACTGTTAGAGCATAGGGCATCTGAGTGCTTACATGATCCATATGATCGACAGCAGATGCTGTGGAAGACATAATTGTTGTATCAGAAATTGGTGAACAGTGGTCTCCCATTACACTTGCTGTTAAAACAGCAGCAATAGTGGGCAGCATTGGAATTCCAATTGAGTTAGCAAGTGGTATTGCTAAAGGCATTACAATAGAAACAGTACCCCAGGAGCTGCCGATAGTAAAAGCAATAAAGGCAGAGAAAACAAAGATCATCAGTGGAACAATTTCTGCTATGATATTGCCTTCTAAAATAGATACTAAATAATTTGCAGTACCTAGATCTTCTGTAATACTGCCAATTGACCAGGCCAGGATCAGTATTAAACAGGCAACAAACATCGATTTAGCTCCATCAATCCAGCCGTCAACAGTTTCACTGATATTAAGTATTCCTTTAGAAAAAGATAGGATTCCAGCAATAAAACTTCCTGTAATAGACGCCCAGAGCAGGACTATACTTGCATCTGCATTACCAAAAGCATCTCTGATAGAAGTTCCAGCTTCCAGTCCACCACCATTATACCAGAGACCAACTAAGGTAACCAGGATTACTCCAATAATGGGTAAAAATGAATTTGTAAAAGTAAAACTTTCACCTTCAGGCTGTTCAATTTCTTCCATTTCCTGTGAAACCATTGGAGTGGAGCCGGGTCTTAAAGTTTCACCTGTTGAGCGGGCTCTTTTTTCTGCTTTTAACATGGGGCCAAAGTCTTTAGCGGTAAAAATAATTATTAAGGCAAAGGCCAGAGCAAAAATGCTGTAAAAACGATATGGTATGGTCTGGACAAAGGTCCCATAAGGACTCATTTCTAAACCTAAAGAATCAAAACCATCTCTAATAACTCCTACTTCAAAGGCAATCCAGGTTGAGATAGGTACAATACTCGAAACTGCAGCAGCAGTTAAATCAACAATAAAAGAAAGTTTTTCTCTTGAAATTTTCATTTTATCAGTTATCGGGCGCATAGTGTTTCCAACAATTAAAGTATTCGCATAATCGTCAAAAAAGATCAGGACACCCATTAGCCAGGCAGCAAACTGAGTTTTAATAACAGAATTTGCCTTTTTTGCTACATATTCTCCAATAGCAATTATACCACCTGATTTGTTAATAATACCAATCATTCCACCCATAGCAAGCAAAAATAAAATAATACCGGCATTCCAGGAATCAGCCAGTGAAGCTAAAATATAATCATCTAAGGTATGCATAAAAGCAAAAAACGGATTATATCCACTGGTAATTAAGGCACCGGCAAAAACACCTAAAAATAAAGAGAGAACAACCTGCTTACTCAACCAGGCTAAAATAATAGCCAGCAGTGGTGGCAGCAGAGAGATAATACCATAACTTTCCATAAATAAAGCCTCCTAGTTTTGTTTTGTAAAATTGAATAAAAATAGATAGGCATAAAAAATACCCGGCGATATGCCGGGTTAATAGCAAAAATCGCCTCATCATTTTTCTGAGATAGCGCAACACAGTAATTAGTATAATCAATCACCATGACAGTTCTGTATATTTTATATACAGCCCCAGCGATAATTTTGAATCCAAAAAAACCGCTTCGGCAGAAAAACCTTTCTTTTTAGATTTAAAGCTGGATTCAAACTAAGTCTAAAAATACTGATTTTTTCTGCTCCTCTACCCCATCCAGAAGATGAGGTATTTATAATGATTAGCAGAGCTAATCATTGCTCAATATTCAATTTCATTTAGATTATAACTTAAGCTGTAATTTATGTCAAGAAATTAGTAAAAAATTTTGCATTTGACAGGGGTTATCATATATAATAGATATACTGGATTTTTTTTGGAGCACAGACTGGAAAAATTAATTTTGTTATTTTAAATACTGATATTGAATGATATTATATTAAGCAGAAGGAAGATTAATATGAGAAATAAAAAATTACGGAAATTTTATTCCCGCTTAATCGGTGTAGTCTTTATTTTATTTGTAATCAGTCATTTTATACCTGTTCCCTATCAGGTTATGGAGCCTGGAATAGCAACTGAACTGTCACCGATGATTGAGGTAAAAGATGGTTATGATAATCAGGGTGAATTTTTGCTGACTGCTGTCAGCAGCAGAAGAGCAATGGCCTGGGATTATTTTTATATTTCCCTTTTTACACCTGAAGATAAAGAATTAACATCTATTTCTGAACAACTGCCCGAAAATATGGACATGAATGAGTATATTCAATTGATGGCAGAGCTAATGGAAGAAAGCAAACTGCAGGCACAGGCTGTAGCTTTCAGAGAGGCAGATTATGAGGTAGAAGTTACAGGAGAAGGAGCAGAAATTGTTGAGGTAATGAAAGAAGGAAGTGCCTATAATAAATTAGAAAAAGGAGATCTGATTACAGCTGTTGACGGCAAAAAGGTAGAGATGGCTGCAGATGCAGTTAATATCATCAAAAACAGAAATATTGGTGATGTAGTTGAAATTACAGTTCTGAGGGAAGAAGAAGAGCTTAATTTCAATTTAAAAACCTTAGAACTTGAAGGAAATGAGGGTAATGCTTCAATTGGAGTATTAATTCGCTCAAAAGGTCTTGATTATAACATACCTGGTGAGGTTGATTTTAAAACAGAAAATATAATTGGTCCTTCTGCAGGAAGTGTTTTCAGTATGGAAATTTATAATCAATTAATTGAGGAAGATATAACCGGTGGAAAAAGAATAGCTGGAACCGGCACAATAAGTCTTGATGGAGAAATCGGCCGGATTGATGGAATAAAATATAAAATAATGGCGGCAAAAGAGGCTGGAGCCGATTTATTTATTGTTCCTGAAGAAAATTTTGAGACAGCCTCTCAATTTGCCGGTGATTTAGAATTATTAAAAGTAAAGACAATTGATGACATTATAGAATATTTAGAAACTGAGCTTGAATTATAAAATATATTGATTATGAATTAGACTTTGATTAATCCCTGATAAAAATCCCTGCGGGCTTTACTGTGTTCAGAGTTCTGATATAGTAATGAATAAAGGTCTGAGGCTAGAAGATCAAAACTTAGAGAAAGCTGAAGTGGATTGGCTGTATCAAGGTCTGGTTCACTGAGCAGGGCAGCCGGATTAATAATAATTTCTGGCTCAGATTTTTTCTGCAGTTGAGAAAGCAGCATTTCTTTACCTCTGCGGACACCTAGAACTCTTAAATAATAAGGAGCATTTTTCTCTGTAAGTTTAATTTTTGCCTTATCAAGACCAAAATATATCTGAAGTAATTTTCTTTTAATTCTACTTTCAGTAAGATTTTTGCTTTTTAGAGATTCTAAAAAAGAATCTTCTTTAAATGCTGCAGCTGCTTTTTTAATAAATCTATTTTCAAGACCATTTTTAATGCCCTTAAATTTTTTTAAATCATCTGCTGTAAGCCTTCTCAGTTGATCAACAGTTTTACTATAAATTTTTTCTCTGGAATCTGTTCTAACAAATCTTCCGATTGTTATTTCTTTTTTAAGAATTTCCCAGGACTCATCTGGCATCAGTTTATTAACAGCAGCCAGAGACTCTGTTTGTGGTCTGGAATTGATTAAGTTTCTAATTAAAGAAGCACTGGCATAATTTTTATTGATTTCCTGACTGTGATAATCTGTACCGGTTCTTTTGATGGTATAAGCTTTAATAGCTGAGTCCAATCTAAAAAGCGATTTTAAATATTCAATACCCAGTATATTATTGGGAGCTTTTAATATTTTTTCGATTATCTTTTTATCAAAGTTCTGCAGTTCAGGCTGATTCTGATAGCAGGCAAGTAAGGCCTGACGCCTTGCAGTCGGAAAATCATTTCCTGTTTTAATATATTTCTGAAGTTCTTTTTTGAATAAAGGACTTTCATTAACCAGTATTTTTGCTATAGTCTTTAGTATTTCAATATTACCTGTTTCACTGCCGAAGACAATAGAATCAACAAGCTTAGTCTTTTCTAAACTTAAAATAGAATAATGGGCAAAATATTCAGCGCTGCGGATATTATAGACTAATGGGAGCTCTAAAACAAGATCAGCCCCACAGCTTAAGGCCTGTCTGGTTCTGGCCCATTTATCGATTAGAGCCGCATCTCCACGCTGGGTAAAATTACCACTCATTATAACAATTAGATCATCATTTTGAGTTAATTTTTTACTCTGATTTAAATGGTAAAGATGACCATTATGAAAAGGATTGTATTCTACAATTAAAGCAGTTGCACTCATAAAAACACCTCATAATTTAAATTTAATTTATTAATTATTATTTCAGGATAATAGTTTTACTTTTCGAACTTCTTACTGTAAAAGAGGATTTGATACTTTAATAGAGTATAATATATATAATAGCAAATAAATATATAAAGGACAACTTACATAATTTTAACACCACGGGGGAGGAAATTTAAGATGGATGTACTTAAAAATTTCAAGGAGAGAGCAGCTTCTAATCTGCAGAGAATTGTTTTTGCTGAGGGTGATGATGAGCGAATAATTAAAGCGGCAGCAAGAATATCAGTAGAAAGAATTGCAGAGATTGTTGTTCTTGGAAAAGAGGAAGCTATTCAGGATATTGCTCATAAAAATGGGGTATATTTAGATGGAGTAAAAATTATTGATCCAGAGCATTCTGAGTACATAGCAGAATTTAAAGAAGAATTTTATCAACTGCGAAAACATAAGGGGATCAGCAGAGAAGAAGCAGAAAAAGCTGTAAAAGATCCACTATATTTTGGGACAATGATGATTTATACTGATAAATCAGATGGAATGGTTGCTGGCGCAGCTAATGCAACCGGTAATGTTTTACGCCCTGCTTTTCAGATTGTTAAAACAGCAGAAGGCATATCTACAGTCTCCAGTGCAATTGTTATTGTTTTAAAAGACAAAT
>JBKHFK010000101.1:0-6154 GCA_046540295.1 Halanaerobium sp. | reverse complement strand
CCTTTGGCAATACTGCTGGAAGATTTGGAAATACTCATCACATCTGCGCTCAGCCTTTTTGCCGCCAGATTAAAAGAAAACTTAGTTCTGGTTGAAGGTTCATAAAATAAATTGATTACAGTCTTTCCCCTTAAGGTTGGTACTTTTTTTACTGTTCTGGTTAAAATATCTTTCATGGCAACTGCTGTATCTAAAATTTCATTAATTTCTTCTTTTGAGACATCATAGAGCCCCAAAAAATCTTTTCTTTTTAAACTCATCTACTTACCTCCTGCCAGGATATTTTAGTTGGCTTCATACTGCAATTCTGCTTCCAGCTTCAGTTCTTCTTCCAGTTCTTTATCCTCAATTTCTTTTTCCATTGCCGGCAAAACTAAATTCATTACTATTCCGACTATCGCTGCCAGGCCCATACCTCCAAATTCCAGTCCGGCAAAATTAAGAGTCAGATTTGAAATCCCTACTACCAGAGTTACCGAAACAATGACTAAGTTTCTATTTTTAGAAAGGTCAACTTCGTTTTCGACTAAAGTTCTGAGTCCGATTGATGCTATCATACCAAAGAGCAAGAAGACAATTCCTCCCATTACTGCTGTCGGGATAGTCTGAATTAAAACTCCAACCTTCTGGACAAAGGAACTTAAAATTACAATCACTGCTGTCAGCTGAATAATCATTGGATTATATACTTTTGTCAGAGCTAAAACTCCTACATTCTCGCCATAAGTTGTGTTAGGTGGTCCACCAAAAAGTCCGGCAACTAAAGTTGCAATTCCGTCACCCAGGAGGGTTCTGTGCAGGCCGGGTTCTTCTATAAAGTCCTTTTTTACAGTGGAGCTGATTGCGACAACATCACCTAAATGTTCAACCATGGTTACCAGAGCAATTGGTGCTACAAGCGAAATAGCTTTTAGATTACCACTCACTGCTGGAAAGGCAAACTTTGGTAGAGCAAACCAGGAAGCTTCCATTACCGGAGCAAAATCTACAAGTCCCAAAAAGGCTGCAAAGGTATAACCGCCGATGATTCCGAGCAGAATTGGAATTACTTTAATAATTCCTTTAGCAAATACGCTTATTCCAACTGCAATTGCCAGAGTAACAAAGGCTACTAATAAATGTTCTGAAGCCATATCTTTAGCTGTTGGAGCAAGCCCAAGTCCAATTGTAATGATCACCGGACCAATTACTACCGGCGGCAGTAATTTGCGGAAAAATTCTGTTCCCAGCAGTCTGATTACTAATGACATCAGTGCATAAACAAGACCAACTGTTATAATTCCAAGCATAGCTCCCTCTGTGCCAAATTGATTTTGAGCCGCTATTATGGGAGCAATAAAGGCAAAAGAAGAACCGAGATAGGCAGGTACTTTTCCACCGGTTATTACATGAAAGATCAGTGTTCCCAGTCCGGAAGTAAAAAGTGCAACTGCGGGATTTAAGCCGGTCAGTGCCGGTACCAGAACTGTTGAGCCAAACATGGCAAACATATGCTGTAAGGCCAGAATAAATAATCGGTGTCTTGTAATTCCATCTTCTTTAAGCTGTGCTAAATTTTCTTTGCTTTGTTTTAAAATTTTCATTTTATACCTCCTGGGTGTTATAAAATTATTGAAAAACTTTTTAATCCAATCTCTAAAATTTTTATCAAATTCCCTCTTTAAAAAATAAGTTATAAATAAACATTAAAAAAACTCCCTACCAGACTGGACTGATAAGGAGTTTAAACTCTTTAAGCATTTTCTACCTCTACTGACATAGATAGATTTCTGCTAAATTAATTCCTTACCGGTCTCTCTGGACCAATTTAAAGGATAAATTATTGAATTATTTTTATTCTAGCTTTTTTCCAGCAGTAAAACTGCGTCTTTCTCGTCAATTTCCTCAAAATTAACATCTACAACTTCTTCTTTAGAAGTCGGTAAATTTTTACCAACAAAATCTGCTCTAATTGGCAGCTCCCGGTGACCTCTATCAATCATAATAGCCAGCTGGATCTGTAAGGGACGACCAAGGTCAATCAGAGCATCAAGTGCTGCTCTAACAGTTCGACCGGTATAAAGAACATCATCAACCAGCACAACCTTTTTCCCTGTAATATCAAAAGGGATTTCGGTCCGGTGTACAATCGGCTGCTGAGCTACTGTTGAGAGATCATCACGATAAAGTGTAATATCCAGAATACCAGTTGGTAATTTAATTCCTTCAATCTCTTCAATTTTTGCAGCCAGTCTTTCGGCCAGTGGTACCCCCCTGGTTCTAATTCCTATTAAAACCAGATCCTCAGTTCCTTTGTTTTTTTCCAGAATCTCATGAGCAATTCTTGTAATTGCACGACCCATGGCCGCTGAATCAATCAGTTCTTTTTTAATCTTCATTTCTGTCTTATCCAAAAAAATTACCTCCTTTTTGGGGAGAATATATCTAGCGGCAAAAAAATAACCTTCTCACGGCATAGTAAGAAGGTTGCTAAAATTTATATTTTCCCTTACTAGCCTCTCTGGACTAATTTAAAGAATCATTATCTTATTTGAACTAAGTTTATCAGAATAGAGATTTTAAGTCAAGAGATATTTTCATTTTTGTACCTGATTATAGTGAATAAAAGCACAAAACATAACTAATTGATAAAGTCTTCAATTTTCTGCCATGCTTCTCTACTTTCGGGAAGTGAAGGAGCTAATATATAAAAGTTGTGATACATTCCTTTATACTCAATAAATTCAACCTCAACTCCTTCTTTTTCTGCCTTTTCTGCAATCTTTTTACTATCACTTAACAATATTTCTTCACTCCCGGTCTGAATTAAAATAGGAGGCAGAGCACTTAGATCAGCATAAGCAGGAGAAAGATATGGATCTTTAAGATTATGATCTCCAGCATAAGTATGCGGCAGTGGATAGCGGGGCGCTTTTTCAGCTTCAGGATAACCAAAAAAAGCATCTGCCTCTATTTTTTCCTGGTAGCTCCTACCTTCTGCTGCCAGATCTGTCCAGGGAGAAGCCAGGATTAATGCTTTTGGAGCTGGTAATTCAAGATTCTTTATTTTCACTGCCAGAGCCAGAGCCAGTCCCCCTCCAGCAGAATCTCCAGCAATTATAATTTTATCAGCAGAATAACCATTATCAAGCAGATACTGATATCCTTCAAGAGCATCATTCAGAGCAGCAGGATGCTCATATTCCGGAGCAGTACGGTAATCAAGTGAAAACACATCTGCCTGATCATAGGCTTTAGAATAATTTAGAGCACTTTCATTATAATTTTCAGAAAATGAGCTAATATAAGCTCCACCATGCAGCTGATAGATAATTTTTTTATGATCTGCATCCTGCTTTTTTAATAAATAAGCCTCTGAATCAGTTAAGTTAATTTTATTATTTTCATAACCTGCTGGCGGCTGCCAGTCATGATAGTTATAATCCTGATTTGCATATTTTAAATGAAGTTCTATAAAACTTGTACTGCTAAATCGATTAAAATTATGTGTTATAAATTTAATCCCTTCATTTACCAAATCTCCCCGGAATGATACTGCTAAATCTTCCCGGGCAAAATAAGTTAATAGAAAAATAGTCAATAAAAGACCAATTAAAAGAATAAAAAATTTAAGTCCACTTAAAATCTGTTTTTTTAGCAGAATCAATAAAACAGCAGCAGCTAAAACTATCAAAAAAGATAGCAAAATATTTGTATTTAAAATATAATTCAAAAAAAGCAAAAAGGCAAAAGTAATAACAGTTATTAAATAATTTATAGTCATAATTTACTCACTCTTTCTATTTTAAAACAATTATAACACAATTGGTTCCAGGTACAAAAGGGCCCTTTTGTACCTGGTTATAGTGAATAAAAATACAAAGTTAAAATAACCATACCGAATGCTGGAAATAATTTGCTGTACACCCGGTATTGTTACCTTTATTTACTTTTGATAATCCTGTAGAGCTCTATACTCAATTTTTTCTCCATGTTCAATTTCTTTTAAAACTTTGATCATCGCCTGGGTTGTATCCAATGATGTCAGACAGGGAATTCCCATCTCGACTGCTGATCTTCTGATTTTAAAACCATCTCGTTCCGGTATTTTCCCTTTAGTCAGTGTATTAATTACCAGATCAATCTGATCATCGGCAATCAGCTCGAGTGAATCAGGTGAACCTTCTCCAATTTTTTTAACTATGTCTACCTTAAGTCCTTTTCCTTTTAAAGCAGCTGCTGTACCCTCAGTAGCTGCAATTTGAAAACCGAGTTCAGCAAAATCTTTAATATATTCAACTGCTTCTGCTTTATCTTTATCGGCAATTGTAGCCAGAATTGTACCTGCTCTTGGGATTTCCAGACCGGCACCAATTAAACCTTTATAAAGTGCCTTTTCGTAGCTTTCAGCAAGCCCCAGAACTTCTCCTGTTGATTTCATCTCCGGTCCCAGATTGGTGTCAACCTCAGTTAATTTGGAAAATGAAAATACAGGAACTTTGACTGCTACATGATCTTTTTCGGGGACCATCCCGCTTTCCCAGCCTAAATCTTTTAGTTTGCGTCCAAGCAGGGCCTTTGTTGCCAGATCGACCATCGGCACCCCGGTCACCTTACTCAGATAAGGAATTGTCCGGCTGGAGCGGGGATTAACTTCAATTACATAAATTTCTTCTTCACTTACCACATACTGAATATTAACTACTCCCTTAACATTCAGCGCTCGTGAAATTTTTTCAGTATATTCGACTGCTTTTTTCTTTAACTTGTCAGACAAACGATGAGGAGGATAGACTGCTATACTGTCCCCGGAATGAACACCTGCTCTTTCTACATGCTCCATAATTCCCGGCACTATAACTGTTTCTCCATCAGAAATTGCATCAATCTCAATTTCAGTTCCGGTTAAATATTTATCCACCAGCACCGGTCTGTCAGGTGAAACTTTAACTGCATTTTTCATATATTCTTCTAATTCTACTCTATTGTAAACAACTTCCATTGCCCGTCCGCCGAGCACATAAGAAGGCCGAACGAGAACTGGATAACCAACTTCTGCTGCAATTTTCTCTGCTTCCTTTAACGAAGCAGCAACTTCACCGGCAGGTACCGGAATATCCAATTCATTTAAAAGGCCAATAAAACGGTCTCTATCTTCTGCCAGGTCAATGGAATCAACTGAAGTTCCTAAAATTTCAACTCCTGCTTCTGCCAGCGGCTCAGCTAAATTAACTGCAGTCTGACCGCCAAACTGACAGATTACACCTTCCGGCTTCTCATTTTCAATAATATGCATAATATCTTCTTTGGTCAGCGGTTCAAAATATAATCTGTCTGAAGTATCAAAATCAGTACTGACAGTTTCCGGATTGTTGTTAACTATAATTGATTCATAACCCTCTTCATTTAAAGTCCAGGCAGAATGAACACTGCAGTAATCAAATTCTATTCCCTGACCAATTCTAATCGGGCCTGAACCAATAACCATAACTTTTTTCTTCTCTGTAGCTTGAGCCTCATTAACCTCCTCATAGGAAGAATAGTAGTAAGGAGTTTCAGCTTCAAATTCTGCGGCACAGGTATCCACCATTTTAAAAACAGGTTTTAACTGCAGCTGATCCCTGATAGATTTTATTTCCGCTTCAGTTTTTTCTGTTAAAAGAGCAATTTCCGAATCTGAAAAACCTTTTTCCTTGGCCTTAAGCAGCAGTTCCTGATCTTTATTTATATTATTTTTATTTTCTGCCAGTCTGTTTTCCAGATCAATAATATTTTTCATTTTATGCAGAAAAAAGGTGCTGATCTCAGTAATCTGGTGTACTTTTTTAACTGACCAGTCCCGCCGCAGTGCTTCAGCTATTACAAATAATCTATTATCATCTGCTGCAAATAAGTCCTCTTCAATTTCTGAATCACTCATTTTTCTAAATTCTTCTAAATAAAAACCATAGCGCCCAATCTCCAGGGAGCGGACAGCTTTAAGCATTGAAGCCTCTAAATTTCTCTCAATTGCCATTACCTCACCGGTAGCCTTCATCTGAGTTCCCAAATCCCGATCAGCATAGTGAAATTTGTCAAAAGGCCAGCGAGGAATTTTAAAGACTACATAGTCTAAAGCCGGTTCAAAACAGGCTGTTGTTTTTCCGGTAATTGCATTTTCTATCTCATCCAGGCT
>JBKHFK010000100.1:0-6196 GCA_046540295.1 Halanaerobium sp. | reverse complement strand
ATTTTTGAGTAAATCTATCAATTTCTTCTTTATGTTTACCTAAAACTCTTGCATGATCGCCATAGGCTGCAATACCTTTTAGTCCATAAGTTGCAAGCTCACGTAAGGATCTAACATCAACGTTTTCAGTTTCTAAAACCCCTACATCAGTACCCTTATCATAATAATCACTTACATCATCACTGTACCAGGTCGCGTGTTCCGGCAGCTCACCACTAAATTCCTCACCGTGATTTTCCTTATATGCTTTTTTGAATTCTGCTTCGACTTCATCTCTCAGATCAAAAGCTTCATCAATTAATTCTTCAAATCTGTCAGCATCAAAGTTAGAATTAGTAATTGTAGCAAATAGACCTTCCATAATAAAGGGAGCAGTTTTATCTGATAGGTCAACACCCTCAGCTTTAGCTTTTTCTGCGTAAACAGAAATCCCTTTAAGTACAAAAACTAATAAATCCTGCAGGTTGGCAACATCTGCATCTTTACCACAGACCCCTCTTACTGTACAGCCTTCATTCTTTGCTGTTTCCTGACACTGATAACAAAACATGGACATAAATTATTCCTCCTTTTAAAAAAGTAGACTGCAGTTATGTGATTTTTTCTGCAGCCATTAATTAAATAAAAAATACAAGTTCTTTACTCAAGTATCATTATATACTTTTTTAAATTATCTTCTATGATATATATCACAGAGTTAATTGAAATAAGATGATTTGCAATTTATACTTTGATTATTTTGACAAAAAATAAACACCTGCAGTCGGAGTTACTTAAATTTACACTTACAATTATCTATCTGGCTTTACAATTGAAATCAAAAGATTTCCAATCGAAAATATTAAGAACCAGCAAATAACCAAATTAGCATGCAAAATCTATATAAACTCCAACTGCAGGTATTGTTGAAATAGTTATTAAATTATTTTAAAATCCAGCTTCTAATAATCTTCCAGATGGTGCCATTCGGCATCTTCCAGCCAGTTATTGGGACGGTCTACCATTTCAGTAATATTATCCATTATTCTTTCGTGTTTCTTTTCTTCTTCAGCCAGGCGATTAAAAGTCTGTTTGACTACCTCAGAATCTGATTCCTCTGCTTTTTCAGTATAGAACTCATAACTTTTTCTTTCCAAATCAATTGCTTTTTTATAAACATCAACCTGCTCTTCTGGCATAACTCCCTCACCGGAAGGCATATTTTCAGAAATTTTCTGGAAGGCTTCCTTAGCTTTAGGCAGAATTCCTGCTTCAACCTGATCAACCTCTTTATTTTCTTTTAACTGACGTACAATATTCTCATGTTTTTTTTCTTCTCCGGCTAACTCCAAAAACACATTTTTTAAGTCTTCATGGGAAGTATTAGCAGCACATTCTTCATAAAACTCACGGTTTTCAATTTCAAAGTCAATTGCAAAGTCATAAATATTCATTATAAATGCCTCCTTAAATTTTTTGTTATAATTAATCCAGCCAAATTGATCAATTAAATCCTATTTAAACTCATCAATTAAATATTTTAGATCTTCAACCTTGACATCACGCTCAACTAATGCTTTATCTTCCAGACTGGGCATCCTATCTCTAAAGGTTGGCTTTTCTTCTCTGTAAATAATACCAATTGGAATTTTATCGCCAAATTCCTGGGCCACCTTCATTGCAGCTGCATGATCAGTTGGATCATGATCTTCTAATTTATAAACCCGCTTATTGTACCACTGATAGGTATTAATTTTATTAAAAGAAACACAGGGCTGGAAAACATCAATTAATGCATAACCCTTATGTTTTTTTGCTTCTTTAATCATTTCTTTAAGGTGTTCACGGTCACCAACACTGCTCCGGGCCACAAAACTGGCCTTCATACCCACTGCAAATTGAACCGGATTTAAAGGTTCTGCATTTACGCCATGGGTCTGGACTGGTGTTCTCAGTTCTTCAACACTGGTTGGTGAAGCCTGACCTTTAGTTAAACCATAAATCTGATTATCATGAACCAGATGGATAATATCCGGATTGCGTCTCATATTATGCAGAATATGATTTCCACCCTCACCATAACTGCAGCCATCACCGGATTCAACAATTACTGTCATTTTAGGATTAGCAACCCGCATACCAAGTGCAGGTGGTAATGAGCGTCCGTGCAGTCCATTAAAGCCATTAACTTTTATATAATGAGGCATCTTAGCTGCCTGTCCGATTCCGGTATACATTGTAACTTCTTCTGGTTTTAAATCGAGCTCAGCTAAGGCATCTGCCAGAGCTGTTCTTAAAGGAAAGTTACCACAGCCCGGACACCAGGCAGTTTCGCGGTCAGCCTGATATTGATTTACATCTACCATTATTTACTCACCTCTTCTTTAAATCTTCTATAGATTTCCTTACCAGAAAATGGTCTTCCATTATCCTTTAGAATATTATAATCTGCTTTAATTCCTGTTTCACTGCGCACAAGCCGTTCAAACTGAGCTCCAGCATTATTTTCTACAAATACTAATTTAGCATCACCGGCTGCCAGCTCTTCTAAAGTTTTAGTCGGCAGTGGCCAGAGATCATTAAATGCTAAATGCCCAACTTGATATTCATCAGAAAGAATTTTTCGGCCTTCTCTAAGTGGACCGGCAGTTGAGCCCCAGCCAACAAGAATATAGTCTGCTGTTTCTGGACCTGTATATTCCGGCTCCAGCAGATCTTCTGTAGCTAATTTTTCCATTTTTTTGTTTCTCTTTTCAACCATCTTATCTCTGGTTTCTCCATCTTCTACAATATGAGCAAATTCATCATGCTCATCACTATCTAATAAAACTATATTATCTTTAAGCTGGCCCGGATAGGCGCGGGGAGAAATCCCATCTTCAGTATATTTGTAGCGCTTATATTCTCCTTCAACCTCAGCCGGATCAACTAAATATCTTTCAATTTTCATTTCCGAAGTATCAATTTCTGGAATAGTTTTGGAACCATCACCAATAAACTGATCGGAAAGAATAATTACCGGAATCTGATATTTATCAGCCAGATTCAGCGCTCTAAAGGTCTGATAAACTGCATCTTCCTGATCTTTAGGAGCTAAAACCATCAGCGGAAACTCATCCTGAGCAATATTAACTGCAAAAAGCAGATCTCCCTGACCGGTTCTGGTCGGCAGACCTGTAGCCGGACCAGGACGCTGTACATCTGCAACTACAATTGGTGTTTCTGTAATTCCAGCCAGTCCTATTCCCTCAGCCATTAAAGCCAGTCCTCCACCAGAGGTTCCTGTCATTGAGCGCATACCGGCATAGGTTCCACCAAGTGCCATATTAATTGAGGCAATCTCATCTTCAGACTGCTCAACAACTATTCCCAGTTCTTCCTGTTTACCTGCTAGATAATGCAGTATCCCGGTTGAAGGTGACATCGGATAAGCTGTATAGTAACTTAATCCACCCAGCAGGGCACCCAAACCAACTGCACTGTTGCCGTCAATTACCATTCTATCTTCTTTTTTACCGAGGTCTTTAAGATTATATAATTGATCTACTGCCTGATAGCCCTTTTTAAGTAATTCTAAATTATCATCAATTACCGATTCTTTTTTAGCAAAATGTTCTTTAACAGCTTCTTTGGCCTGTTCTGTCGGCAGACCCATAATCTTAAAAGCTGCACCAACAAAAACAGTATTGACTGCTCTCGGGTTAACCTCTTTGGCCATTCCCTTAGCATCAATATATACCATCTCATCCTTATCAGATTCTACTTCTGATAAAATGGTTCCATCTTCATTCATCTCAGCTCGGTGAATCTCTACACTTTCTTCATTTAAAGCTAATAGTAAATCTATTCCCTCATCCGGCCCTTCCAGTTTTTGATCACTTATTCTAATCTGCATAAAGTTATGCCCACCTCTAACCCGGGACATATAATCTTTAGTACTGAATAAGTAATAACCGTGACGGGAAAAAGTTTTGGTCAGCATTGCTTCTACTGTTTTTAAACCCTGACCTGCTTCTCCAGCAATTACAATGTTAAAATCCAATCTTATTACCTCCTTTGCAAATTCAAAATCACATCTAACTTTTAATTAACTTAGGTATTACTCTCTGTCTAATATATATTATTCAAGAGAGAGCTGGCAAATCCTGCTTGTGACTGGAAAAATTTTGCCTCTGTTTTGTAAAGATTTTGATTTATCTAATACTAAAAATGATTATTGTTACTGAAAACAAAAAGCTCCCGGTCAAAATAATTTTAACTGAGAGCCCTCTAAAAAATCTCGTATTAAATTTAAGTATTAATTAAAATCCTGCGGTTTCTCCTGACTGAATTCAAAATGAAAATTCATCGCCTGAATAATTCTCTCTACAGCCCTGCCGTCACCATAGGGGTTTACTGCTGCTGCATGTTTATTATATTCCTGACTGTCAGTTAATAATTTAAAGGACTGCTGATAAATATTTTCAGAATCAGTGCCCACTTTAATAACTGTTCCCGCTGCAACCGCCTCCGGCCTTTCGGTTGTATCTCTCAAAACTAAAACCGGCTTAGCCAGTGACGGTGCTTCTTCCTGAATTCCACCAGAATCAGTAAGCACCAGATCAACTCTGGCCATCAGATTGGCAAAGGGTAAATAATCTAAGGGTTCAATCAGATGAATCTGCTTATTTCCGGCCAGCATTTTCCTGCTCAATTCCCGAATTACAGGATTTAAATGAACCGGAAAAACAACCTCCAGCCTGTCAATTTCTTCTGTCAGCTGCTGAACTGCTTTAAAAATATTTTCCATTGGTTCACCCAGATTTTCTCTGCGGTGAGCTGTCAGCAGTATCACTTTTTTGTTTTTAAAATCCAAATCTTTAAGCAGTTTATCTTCAAACTGAAAATTTTCATTTACCACAGAAAGCAGAGCATCAATTACAGTATTTCCGGTTACAAATATTTTCTCTGCCTCAGTATTTTCCAGCAGTAGATTTTCTTTTGCTTTACCGGTCGGAGCAAAATTTAAATCAGCCAGGACCCCGGTCAGCTGGCGGTTCATCTCCTCCGGAAAGGGAGAATATTTATTATGAGTCCTTAAACCTGCTTCCACATGAGCAATTTCTATCTGATTATAAAAAGCGG
Source organism: Halanaerobium sp. (assembly GCA_046540295.1). Taxonomy (GTDB): domain Bacteria; phylum Bacillota; class Halanaerobiia; order Halanaerobiales; family Halanaerobiaceae; genus Halanaerobium. Next base: position 1,093 of record JBKHFK010000100.1, on the reverse strand, counting down.
TCAGAGCACCAATAAAGGTCGAAGAGGTATCACCGTGAACCAGCAGCAGATCAGGCTTTTCTTCCCTTAATATTCCATCCAGTTTTTTTATTATTCTGGCCGAAAGTCCGCTTAAAGTCTGCCGGTCCTGCATAATATCCAAATCATAATCAGCCTCCAGATTAAAGAGACTCATCACCTGATCCAGCATCTCTCTGTGCTGGGCGGTAACTGTAATTACTAATTGATAGTTTTTATTTTTCTTAAGTTCCTTCAGCAGGGGAGCCATTTTGATAGCTTCCGGCCTGGTACCAAAAACTGCCATTATTTTTTTCTGCATTTTAATCATCCTAGTTCAATATTTAAATAATTACTATATATAATGATATAATTTATCTCAGCTAATGTAAATACTATTTTAATCTATAATTTTGACTGCTGCCCGGAATTTCAATTAGATGTTTCCAGTATTTTTTGGGCATAAACTGCTGCTGAACTTTTCTGTTTCTGCGATTTTTAATACTGACAGCAGAGAAAAATGCCTGCCAGAGATTCTGCACCTCCTCTTCTCTTTCTGTCAGTTCAGGTTTAAATTCTTTTTCCAGCTCAATTAAAAGCCATTCTTTTTCTGCAGCAGAGTAAATCACTGCTTCTTCTCTCTTTTTATCATGAATTATCCAGTCCATAGTCGTAAAACGATTTTTAAAATGTGGTGCCAGCAAAATTAAAGTTCTGTAATCAGGTTCAACTGCTGCATAATACTTACCCCCTACCGACTCCTGCAGTCTAATTAGTCCCTTTAAACGGTGGCTCTCATGTCTTACCCTGTGAGCTAAATCGTGGACCTGGCGAATATAATCTTTTGTCAAAAATTCATCAACTTTTTTTCCTGCTTTAAAACCGGTAAATAAATATCGAAAAATAAATAACTCCCTCTTATCTGCTTCGGAAAGATAACAGTGAAAAATATTATTTAAGGCCTGAGCTGAGATATGATCCTTAATCTGTTTAGAAAAAAACTCTGCCTTTTCTCGATCGGTTTCAATTTTTCTTTTTTGATAAAATAAATCATTTCTAAACTCTGACTGATTTATAATTTTAACCGGTGCCTCTC